>JASFYV010000001.1:0-10453 GCA_045046925.1 Candidatus Marithrix sp.
GAAGAAAATGAATTAATATATTGTATGATCATAGGACTTAGTGTAAAGGGAATAAACCTATTAAATGCTTGTATAATGTGGATAATATATCTATACCAGCATATCTTTGCTTCCATTGTAGCTGTATTTAAGATGGAACGTTTCAAAATTTCTAATAATCTTAATCACTTTGCGTAACTTCAGTTAGTTAATCGTCTCAGCTTCTATTAATGGCGAATCTAACTATCAACAAAATCTGTTATAATCAGACACTCTTTATACTATCAGGATTTATTAACTCAACTGCGTAACTCCTAGTAAATTACAAAATATTTAATTTGGTGATAATCTAAATATAGAGTTTCCTGTTTATACAAAGTACATAAATTTTCCCTTACCTATTTATCAAAGGAATAAATTAAGGTAGATTGTATTTAACTAAATCGTGAAATGCTATAAATTAAGTAATTTTTACCAAATATTTTTTATTGCTAAATATAATATAAACTATTAAGTTATAGGATAACTCTTAAATTATGCTATTTTTTAACTAAAAATTACGAAAATTATATTTCATAGATTGGATGTAATGAGTTTAAAAATTATATTAAACAAGCCTAATTTAAAAATTTTCCAAGTAACATCAGTTATATTGAATAATATATTTACTTAAGCTTTAATTATAGATTAGGAGAGATTATTATGTCTGACAAAGTTATTTTATGTGTTGATGATGAAAGTATCGTATTAAACAGTTTGGAAATGCAACTCAAAGATCAATTTGGTGATACATATATTTATGAATTTGCTGAAAGTGCTGAAGAAGCCTTAGAGATTATGGAAGAGTTTACTGAAGAAGGTCTAGAGCTATTGGTTATTGTTTCTGATTGGTTGATGCCTGGTTTAAAAGGAGATGAATTTTTAATCAAAGTTCATAAGAAATTTCCTAAAATTGTCAAAGTATTACTTACTGGACAAGCCGATGAAGATGCCATAAAACGAGCTCAAGACGAAGCTAATCTACATAGATGTATTCACAAACCTTGGGATGCCGATGAACTAATTGATACCATAAGAACTGGGCTAGAAAAAATATAAGTTATCATAATTTTCAATTAAATTCAATTAGTTATATTATTGTAATCTATTCAATTGGGAAATGCTATAATATAGGCAAAATATAGACTAGGTTTGGGTTCACGTTTAAAAAGGAAGATATAATGAATGAAATTGCTATTGTTTGTGTGGACGATAATCCAGCTATACTTAGTAGTTTAGAAATGGAAATCAAAACTATATTTGGCAATAATTATATAATTGAATTAGCTGAAAATGGTGATGATGCAATATCATTATGTACAGAATTATTGGCTGAATCTATTGAAATTGCTCTCGTTATATCTGACTATATAATGCCAAAAATGACTGGAGATATACTTCTAACCCATATTCATAAACTTTCTCCAAAAACAGTTAAAATAATGTTAACTGGACAAGCCGATATTGATGCAATTAGTCGAGCAATCCGTTATGCTAATTTGTATCGATATATATCAAAACCTTGGCAAATCGATGATTTAAAATTAACTGTAAAAGAGGCTGTAAATAGTTATCTTTTAGAACATAAAATTAGTGAACATACTGATAAATTAGAAGAAACAAATATCTCTTTAATTAAACTAAATCAAGATAAGAATGAATTTTTAGGTATTGCAGCCCATGATTTAAAAAACCCATTATCTGCCATTAAAGGTTGGGCCGAGATGATTGTCGAAGATTATGATGATATGCCAAAATCAGAAGTTATAGAAATCAGTAATTTAATTTTAAATAGTTCAAGACAAATGTTTGAATTAATTAGAAATTTATTGGATGTAAACGCAATTGAGTCTGGCAATATTAATACTAAATTGAATCAAGTTGATATTTTGCCAACAGTACAAGAAATTGTTAACCATTACAGTGAACGAGCAAAAATTAAAAATATTATTTTACAATTCCATAAAAAAAACAATAAATATGATGCTTTTGTTGATAAAAATACGGTTTATCAAATTTTAGATAATTTAATTTCTAATGCGGTTAAATATTCCCCTTATGGTAAACATATAGATATATGTATGCGTAAATCTGAAAAAATGGTATGTTGTGAAATTAAAGATGAAGGACAAGGATTAAGTGAGTTAGATCAAAAGAGGTTATTTAATAAATTTACTCGCTTAACTCCTAAACCAACTGGTCATGAACATTCCAACGGTCTAGGATTATTTATTGTAAAAAAATTAGTAGAAGCAATGAATGGTAATGTTTGGTGTAAAAGTGAATTGGGAAAAGGAACTAGCTTTTTTGTAGAATTTCCGCTATTCAATTCTCGAATGATGTGAAAATATTATAATTAAAACCTATCAATTAGCTTCATTATGATAATTAAATACAAAGCGGAACGAGGGATGATTAGCCTTCACTAAATTAGTAAATACTATTATTTAAATTAATTTAAAAATAATTAACTACTTCATAATTAATGCTTTATAAGTTTATAGAAATTAAATATCTAAAATAAATGGTCAAAATATTGCAGGATTAGCTATAATAATTTACCAAATATTTAAAATACAGGTAACCTGATGTGTTCAAAGGTAAAAATAATAAATATAGAGAACTAACCATAGCTGCTGTATTTTTAGGAATTTTACAAGGAATTATTCTCAATATTGCTTTTGTATATATTGCTCTAAAGTTAGGTTTTTCGGTTGGTGGTTCTGCTATTGCGGCAATTCTTGGTTATGTATTTTTACGTGGTATATTGCGCGACGGCACAATTGTTGAGAATAATATTAATCAAACTATAGCATCGGGCATAAATTCGACTGGGACAGGAGTGGCCTTTGTATTACCAACCTTATTTTTATTAAGTGTTCAAAACCAAAATTTAGTAATTTCATTATGGCCTTTATTAATAGCTGGAATTGGAGGAGCTGTTTTAGGGGTTATCGTTATTATTCCATTACGCAAGCAATTAATAGAAATAGAACGTTTGCGTTTCCCAACCGGAGTAGCAGTAGCAACTATCATTCGTTCTGGAGCAGCAACTGGATTTGATAAAGCTAAATTACTAGGTATTGGTTTATTAATAAGTGCAACTTGGAAACTATTAATGATTTCTTGTTGGTTAGAAATCCCAGGAATTTTAGAAGGTGAAGAACTTAATTTAAGCTTTGGAATTTTACCAGCTTACTTAACCCCAGCAATTTATTTATCAACGTTAAATTTTGCCGCTGGTTTATTATCTGGGCGTTCTGGATTGCCATTTCTATTTGGTGGTATTTTGGCTTGGTGGGTAATTTCTCCCTCTTCAGTTTATTTTGCTTGGACTCCAACTGGATTAGATGATATTGAACTGATAAATTTTATTTATAGTCAAATGTTGCGACCTCTTGGAATTGGAGTTTTAATTGGAGCCGCTTTTATGGAAGTTATTTTAAACTTTTCGGCAGTTAAAGGAGCAATTCATTCTCTAATAGCAGCTTCACGCAATAATAGCACGACATGCAAAGATGAAATGTCATTTAATGTATTAATGGCTGGTGCAATAGTAGCTATCATTTTCTTTTTTTTGGCTGCTTGGAGCGTAACTGGAGTATCTATCGTCCAAGCATTATTAGTTTCTACATTAGGTACTTTATGGTTAGGATTAGCTGGATTGATAGTAGCACAATGTACGGGCTTAACTGATATTTCTCCAGTTTCTGGAATCGCTTTGATTTCTGTGACCATTATGATGTTTGCACTTGATGGCAATGTTGGTGCAGCCATGTTAGTAACACTAGTAATTGCCGTAGCTATAGGCCAAAGTGCTGATATGATGCAAGATTTAAAGACAGGCTTTATGGTTGGAAGTCGTCCTTTATTACAGCAAATCGCACAACTTACAACTTCATGGTTGGGAGTTATTGTAGCTTGTATAGTGATTTATCTACTTTGGTATAGTGGAGTTGATGGACAAAATGGTTTTGGACCTAATACAAGTTTACCAGCTCCACAAGCTACTGTTCTTATGAGTGTAGTAGAAGCAGTTCAAAATAACACTGTTCCTGTAGATAAATTTGTATTAGGAGGTATAATTGGAGTCATGCTTGGCGGTGCTCCTTTAGCTGGGATGGGCGTTTTAGTAGGTTTAGCTATGTATTTACCACTTTCTATAACTCTTGGATATGGGCTTGGCTGTCTTACTCAAATGTTTATTGCTAAGAAAAAAGGAGAAGCTTTCACAGAAAATAAAATAGTACCACTTGCAGCTGGATTAATCATCGGTGAAGCCCTTATGGATGTTGGACATGTGGTATTTAAAATGCTTTTATAGGAGGAATATGCGTATACTAGGTCTAGTATTATTTTTAATTGGTATTGTTTTAGCTCTAATTAGTGCTGCTAAATTACCAGTTTATGATACAAATTGGTCAGATATATTACCACTTTATTGTTTAGCAATATTATTAGCATTTGTCGGTTTGTTACTTTATCATCAATCACAATCATTAAATAATCTTACCTACAACTCTTCCACCATACTCTGTTCTAGTATCGTAAAATTATTACAAGAATTAATGATTGAAATGAATAAATTAGAAGCAGATATTTTTCAGCTTGAAGAAGCAGAATTAGCACAAAGAGTAAATTTTTTACTGAACCAATATGTGTTGCCTTGCAATGCAGCTAGACAAGAAATCATAGAATCACTAGGTCATTATAAAGGTTCGGAAGTTCTTATATCAATTGCTCAAGGTGAACGTTTACTAAACCGAGTTTGGTCTGCGGCAAGCGATGGGAAAATACAAGAAATTTATCTAATCTATCCACAAATTCAACATAATTTTGAAGAAGCTTATCTCAAATGTCTTAATTGTCAAACTAATTTATTAATTTTCCAACAAAAATGATAAAATATAGCATTTCCTGATTAAGTGAAGTACAACCACCCCTCGTTTCCATCTTAAATTGGGAGGGAATGGGAAACGGGAAATGCTATATATAATACATGTTCTCTAGGCTAAACTTGGAAAATAACAATGAAAATTGAACAGCAGCATTGGACAGCAGATAATGGTTGGGAATTAACTGTTGATGCACAACTCGGTAAAACTGCTAACTTTGTATTGGTATTCGGTAGTAGAACGGTTATTCAATCCCAATATAATGTAATTAAAGAATTTTACCCAAATGCAATTATTGTATTTGCTACTACTGCTGGTGAAATCATAGATACTTTCGTTTACGACGATATAATTACCATAACTGCCATACAGTTTGAACATACTAAATTAGAAAGCAGTACATTAAATATTAACACTGTACAAAATAGCTTTAATGCTGGTAAAAAACTAGCTGAATCACTACCAGTAGAAAATTTAATTCACGTTTTTGTAATATCTGATGGACATTTAATTAATGGCAGTGATTTAGTTAATGGATTGAGTGAAATATTACCAAAACATGTTTCTATAACCGGTGGTTTAGCTGGTGATGGAGCTAAATTTGAAAAAACTTTAGTATCTCTTAATACAATTCCAGCAGAAGGTAATATTGCAGTAATTGGTTTTTATGGAGATAGATTAACTGTTGAATATGGATCAATGGGTGGTTGGGATTCATTTGGCCCAGAAAGAATTATAACTCGTTCTGAAGGTAATGTTTTATATGAATTAGATAATCAATCTGCCTTAAAATTATACAAAGAATATTTAGGTGAACAAGCGGAAGGTTTACCTTCAACAGGATTATTATTTCCTCTTAGTATTTGGGCAACTGAAAATGATGAACCATTAGTAAGAACTATTCTCTCGATTGATGAAAACAATCAAAGCATGACCTTTGCTGGTGATGTGCCAATTGGATTTCATGCTAGATTAATGCGAGCTAATTTTGATCGTTTAGTTGCTGGAGCTTCAACTGCTGCCGAAAAAATTATTGATTCAAATCCAGATTTAGCCATTTTAATCAGTTGTGTGGGAAGGAAGCTAATTTTGGCTCAGCGAATCGAAGAAGAAGTGGAAAATGTTAGAGATATATTAGGCGATAATACTATTTTTACTGGATTTTATTCCTATGGTGAAATTTCCCCATTTACTGCTGTTCCAGAAAATATATGTAAATTACATAACCAAACTATGACGATTACTACGTTTTCTGAACGATAAATTGTTAATTCTACTGAACTGATGTTACGCAGACAGATTACTAACCTCCTCTACTCCTAACTTAAAAGAGGAACTAGTAGTTGTTCCCTTAGCGGAAGAGGTAGCTTTCTGTGTAAAATTAGTTATTAAATAATTTCCTAATTTAAACCTAGCATTATTTCAAGCAATGATTAATTTAAGTTCTCACCTTTCTAATATTATACATTCTTATCCTTCCGGTAAAATTTTTTGGATTGCATACAGCGGAGGCATGGATTCGCATGTATTATTACACGCAATGGCTCAACTGAGAGATTCTTTTAAATTTAAATTACGGGTTGTCCATATTAATCACAATTTAAATCCTCATGCCGATAAATGGGCTAAACATTGTCAACATATTTGTGCCGAACTAGCCGTAACCTGTGAAGTTATACAAATACAAATTAATCATAAACCTAGAGAAAGTTTAGAAGCCTGTGCTAGAACAGCTCGTTATAACGCCATAGCCGAATTACTGGAAACAGACGATGTAGTATTGACAGCTCAACATGCTGATGACCAAACTGAAACAGTATTATTACAATTATTACGTGGAGCTGGAGTTGCTGGTTTGGCTGCCATGCCAGAGAAAAGTCAATTAGGAGTTGGTTGGTTAGTACGTCCATTATTAAATTATAGCCACGATCAGTTACTTAAATATGCTAAATATTTACAATGGATAGAAGATGATAGTAATGCTGATACCAGATTCGACCGCAATTTTTTACGCCATGAAATTATACCTACGTTAAAGCAACGTTGGGTTAACATTAATAAAATCATAGGTCGAGTAGCTAATAATCAGGCAGAAGCAGATAAATTAATCAAAATATTAGCCAAGCAAGATTTACAATTATGTGTAGGCAAAGAACCGAATCAATTATTGATATCAAGTTTAATCAATATTGAGCCAATCCGTCAGCGTAACTTATTAAGATTCTGGCTCAAACAACTTAATTTAACTATACCATCAGCAGCACAGTTGCAACATATTATCGATGACATATTAACTGCGAGACCAGAACGTCAGCCTTTAGTTTCTTGGCAAGGTGGTGAAGTTCGGCGTTATAAACAACATTTATTTGGAATGCCAAATTTACCATCAGTACCTACAGATGCTATAACTTGGTTATTTCCAAATCCTATAAATTTGCCATTTGGTCAACTTACCGTTCAAAAAGTACAATCTGGTGGACTAAATCTACCGTTAGAAACTACTTTACAAATCCGATTTCGTAAAAATGGTGAATTTTTTCAATTACATAATCATAAACATTCCGTAAAAAAACTATTACAAACTGCCCAAATTCCTGCTTGGCAACGGCCATTTATTCCATTGATTTATTTGGATGATATGCTAATAGCGATTCCAAATATTGGAGTTACTGATCAATTTATAGCTCCAGCAAATGGTTGGAAAGTTTCACTATCATTGATATTTTAAGTTTTAACCTTAGTATGAAAATCAAAGTACTGTTTATCAAATCTAGCAATATCTTTTTTAACATACTTGAAGTATGGAAATATCCCAAGACACCAGCAATATCAAAGAATTAAAAAAATACTTAAACTTTTTAGAAAATTGAATTAAGATTGATACTATAAATTTTGGTAAGTAAATATTAAGCATTTAAAATAGGTTAATAATGGAACAAATTAGAGGTACTACCATTCTATCAGTACGTCGTGACGGACAAGTAGTGATAGGTGGGGATGGACAGGTTTCTTTCGGTAATACAGTGATGAAACATAATGCTCGCAAAGTTCGACGTTTGTATCATAATAAAGTTATTGCCGGATTTGCTGGTAGTACAGCAGATGCCTTTACTTTATTTGAACGTTTTGAAGGTAAATTAGAGAAGCATCAAGGTCATTTGACCCGTTCTGCAGTTGAATTGGCTAAAGACTGGCGTACTGACCGTATGTTGAGACGTTTAGAAGCATTATTGATAGTAGCTGACAAAACTGCCTCTTTAATAATTTCTGGTACTGGCGATGTAATTGAACCAGAAGATTATTTAATGGCAATAGGTTCTGGTGGAGCTTATGCCCAATCAGCAGCACGAGCAATATTAGACAATACTACTTTAAATGCTACTGAGATTGTTGAAAAATCATTACACATTGCAGCAGATATTTGTATTTACACTAATCATAATTTAACTATTGAAACCCTAGATTTGAGGCAGCAATGAGTAACATGACCCCTAAAGAAATTGTTAGCGAATTAGATAAACATATTATTGGTCAAGACGCTGCTAAAAGGTCAGTAGCTATTGCACTACGCAACCGTTGGCGGCGAATGCAACTAGAACCAAATTTACGCAATGAAGTTACTCCCAAAAATATTTTAATGATTGGACCAACTGGGGTAGGTAAAACTGAAATTGCTAGACGATTAGCTAACTTAGCCGGAGCTCCTTTTATTAAAGTAGAAGCTACTAAATTTACTGAAGTTGGTTATGTTGGTCGTGATGTTGAGTCAATTATTAGAGACTTAGTCGATATGGCAGTAAAAATGACTCGAGAAACTGCCATGGTTGAAGTTGAAAGTTTAGCATTAGATTCTGCTGAGGAAAGAGTTTTAAATATTTTGATTCCACCTCCAAGAGACGAAGATGAACAAGAAAAGAAACAATCTTCCACTCGGCAAACGTTCAGAAAGAGATTGCGAGAAGGAAAACTAGATGATAAAGAAATTGAAATTGAACTAAATGAAACCCGCATTGGGGTTGAAATCATGGCGCCTCCAGGTATGGAAGAAATGACTAATCAATTACAAAGTATGTTTCAAAATATCGCTGGAGACCGTACTAAAACCCGGAAGATGAAAGTTAAAGAAGCGATGAAGTTGCTCAAAGAAGAAGAAGCAGCTTCGCTAATTAATGAAGATGATTTAAAAACTCAAGCTTTAGAATTAGTTGAAGAAAATGGGATTGTTTTTATTGATGAAATAGATAAAGTTACTAAACGAGCTGAGTTAGCTGGTGGAGCTGATGTCTCTCGTGAAGGTGTACAACGTGATTTATTGCCTTTAGTTGAAGGTAGTTCTATCACTACCAAGCATGGCATAGTCAAAACTGATCATATTTTATTCATTGCTTCAGGAGCTTTTCATTTATCTAAACCATCTGATTTAATTCCAGAATTACAAGGTCGTTTGCCTATTAGGGTAGAATTGAACGCTCTGGATGCCAAGGATTTTGTCCGAATTCTAACTGAACCAGATGCTTCCTTGACTGAACAGTATGTGGCTTTGATGCAAACAGAAGGATTGGGTATTAAATTTACTCAAGAAGGTATTGAGCGAATTGCCGAGATGGCGTGGCAGGTCAATGAAAGGACTGAGAATATTGGAGCTAGGCGTTTGCACACTGTGCTTGAATGTTTATTAGAAGAAATTTCATTTGATGCTCCAGAAAAACCTGGTGAATCTATAGTTATCGACGTCGATTATGTTAATGATCATTTGAATGATTTGGTTAATAATGAAGATTTAAGCCAGTATATTTTATAAAATTTGGTTGTCCTGCAATAGATATTACAAAAAGTTAATAGAATCAATTGTAACTATCTAAATGCAGGATGGCTATACCAAAAATATCTTTCCAAGTTAAATAATTCGAGTAAATCACTTCCCAACTATTTGGCTTAATCTTATTGCCAAACTATCTTTAAAGATTTAGGTGTTTTTAGTCAATATACTTAAAGTTAAAATAACTTTTTATAACATAATCCATATAATCCTTCTAATGTAAATTCACGTCATTCAGAACTAATGCAGGCATAAAACCATATTTTTCAACGAATGTCATTGTTCTAATAAATATTATTCTAGTTTATAATTGCAATGGTTCTTGGGAATGGTACAAGTAATTCAACTAAATATGAAAAAAATAATTTTACATTAGTTACGGAGAAAGTAATTACAAATTATTCAATTGGTGGCGAAACAGATTCTTCAACTTTAAATTAGAACTAGATGTTCGAGAAAGGTTAAATCTTGGCTAATATTTATTACGATAATATTGGTTTTCATTTTTATGAATAGTTATAAAGGGTTTTCTTTGCTCGTGTACTTTTTTCTGAACGTGCATGTCGTTATATTTGCATTTACACCCATCTCATCAGATAAATTGTTCTGGTTCAAACAGAATTATGTCGTTTTGATAAAAATTCTTGCTTTCAGAGGTATTTTCCATCAAATAATGTTTTCGAGTTATATTCATTCTTTTTAAAGTTCTATCAATTGTTGA
>JASFYV010000002.1:0-6198 GCA_045046925.1 Candidatus Marithrix sp.
ATAAGTTATATTTTTTAGTCGAATTTGTTTAATTATAGTTTATTTTAAAATTTTTATTTTGTTAGAATAATTATGTCTTTCTACTTACAACTTGTAATTTTTGCATAGAATTTTTCCGGTAAAATATGGATTTTAGTAGAGGTGTTTTTGGAAATGCAAATGGGTTGAATTGGGTGTGGCCGAGATTATAATGTTTAATATAGTTGTTTTAATCCACCAAACAGGTTAATTTTATCCCAAAATAATTGCCATCTATTAGTGTACTCGTAAGCTTAAAACAATTGAAACGGTACGGTCAGATTCTATTAAAAACACAAATTCTAATTAATATTTTCTTATCAATTTTAAATTACTAACGCAACTATACCAACTATCTCCTGTTACAAAATTTGTGATATTTTGCTTCACTCAATAGATATATACATGGAGAAGGTTTTGCTGTTGACTGATTCCATATTATAATACTTTTGTCAATGCGTAAGTCCTATGATATAATATCAATTATCTTCGTTCTGTAAAATAGTTGGGCTATATTCACTAACCCAACTTAATATTTAACAAAATCTAAACTGTAAATGAAGAACCACAGCCACAAGTTGTAGCCGCATTAGGATTACGAATCACAAACTGCGAACCTTCTAAATCTTCAACATAGTCAATCTCAGCACCAATTAAATACTGATAACTCATTGGGTCAATTAATAGTTTAACGCCTTGATTTTCAACTACAGTATCATCTTCTTGAACGCTTTCGTCAAAAGTAAAACCATATTGAAAACCAGAACAACCTCCTCCTTGAACAAATACTCGCAACATTAAATCAGTATTGTTTTCTTCATCAATTAATTGTTGTACCTTAGAAGCAGCCCCATCAGTAAATAATAAAGGAGAAGGCATAACTTCATCTTGTGTTTCACTCATAAAAAAACTCCATAAAATTTAAATGTATAGCAATATTCTTAGTAAATCAAGATTTTAAAATATTTAGAACTTCTTCAAGTTCCTTTCTCAATTGACGAACCATATCTTTTTGAGAAGCGGCATTAGTTGTCCCGGCTAAATATTGTTTAGCACCACCAATTGTAAAACCACGTTCGTATAATAAATTACGAATTTTCCGGACTAAAACTACATCTTCCCGTTGATAATAACGCCGATTACCACGCCTTTTTACAGGATGTAGTTGAGAAAACTCTTGTTCCCAATACCGTAATACATGTGGTTTAACTGTGCATAAATCACTAACTTCGCCAATCGTAAAATAACGCTTTTCCGGGATAAGCGGTAGCGGACTAAGATTCGTCGGTTCCAACATAAGAACTTACTCGTGATCTAAGTTTTTGCCCAGACTTAAATGTTACTACCCGACGAGCAGTTATGGGTATTTCTTCACCTGTCTTCGGATTACGTCCTGGCCGTTCTTTTTTATCTCTTAATTCAAAATTGCCAAATCCAGATAATTTGACTTTTTGACCTTTTTCTAAAGTTAACCGAATTTCTTCAAAAAATGCGTTTACCATTTCGTTAGCTTCCCGTTTACTGAAACCAACTGCTTTAGAAAGTTCATCTATTAATTCTGCTTTAGTTAATGCCATATTTATTCTCTTAATTTTGCCCCAAAGGTCTGTTCAAGTTTGTTTATTAATTGTCTAACTATATCATCAATTTCTGAATCAGTTAGACTACGTAAGTCAGATTGAAATAATAATCCAATTGCCAAACTCTTTTGATCTGATGGTATTCCTTTACCTTGATAGACATCAAAGAGTTGCAAATCAATTAAAGTTTCAATATTCATTCGCCAAATACAATTTTGTAATTGACTTATATTAACATCTTCCGATACAACTAATGCTAGGTCTCTTCGTATCGATGGATATTTAGAAATTTCCTTAAACTGTGGTAAAGATACTTTATATAGTGGAAGTAACCGCAATTCAAAGAGGTAAATCGGTGCTTGAAGTTCTAATTCTTGAATTAAGCTTGGGTGTAACGCTCCTAATAAACCAATATTTTCATCATTGCAGTAAATAGCTGCTGTTTGACCAGGATGTAAAGCTGGATGGGTTGTCGGGGTAAAATGATAATTGGTATGAGAAATTAATGCTTCCACATCAGATTTAATATCAAAAAAATCAATTGGTTGCTCAGTCTGCCCCCATTGCTTAGACCAACGCATGCCACTAACGACTCCAGCTAACATTTGTTCTTGTTCCAGCTCTTCAGATTTAATAAACCTTAGTCCAGTTTCAAACAAACGTATTCTATTCATTTGTCGTTTTTGATTATACTGTACTATTGGTAATAGACCAGCCCATAAAGTACTTCTCATTACCGCCATATCTTTAGCAAGTGGATTAGCTAAAGTCATTAATTTGGCTTCTGGATCAAGTTTAGCTTGTAATTCAGGATCAACAAAACTATATGTTATTGCTTCTTGATAATCACGTTGTACCAATATACTTTGTAACTGTTCTAAAGCTAATGCTGGTTGTGATGACAATGTTAAATCAGATTTTGGAAGTTTAGTTGGTATATTATCATATCCATAAATTCTAGCTAATTCTTCAATTAAATCAACTTCAAGGCTAATATCAAATCTATAGCTAGGAGGACATACTTCCCATACTAGTTCTTCAATTTTTTCGGTTGATAATGGTAGTTTAAAATTAGTATCTGATAAAATAGAGCTATATGGAGTTACTGTCATTCCTAAGCTAGTTAAGATACGTGGAATTTCTACCGATTTTATTTTAGTACCTAATAATCTTTTAATTTTGGAAGAATGTAACTTAATAACTGGAGCCGGAACCAGAGTATCAGCTATAGTTTCAATAATTGGTCCTGGTTGCCCACCAACAATATCTATCAATAAAGCAGTTACTCGTTCCATAGCCCGCCGTTGTAACTGTGGATCAACTCCACGTTCAAATCGATGGGATGAATCTGTATGCAGTTTATAACGCCTAGCAGTGTTAGATATTGATGTTGGGGCAAAAAATGCACTTTCCAAGAAAATATTATTAGTTTTATCAGTTACACCAGAATCTTGTCCACCCATAATTCCAGCAAGTGCTAGTGGTTTTTCATGGTCTGCAATTATTAAACTTTGTTCATCTAAATCAATAATTTGCTCATCCAATAAAGTAAGTGATTCACCAACTTGAGCCATTCTTACATTTATACCACCAACTAAATTATTAAGATCAAAGGCGTGCATTGGCTGACCTAATTCTAATAATACATAGTTAGTAATATTTACCACAGCATTAATAGAACGAATTCCACTGCGTCGTAATCTTTCTTGCATCCAAATTGGAGTTGGTGCTTTAATATCAATATCATTAATAACTCGTCCAACATAATGTGGACAAAGTTCATGATTGTCTATTGGTAAGGTATCTTTAATTTTAGCAGATACTGGAGAGCAATCTAAATAGGTCAATTTAGCTTTAGTTAAAGCTCCGACCTCACGTGCGATTCCTTCAATGCTCAAACAATCACCACGGTTGGGAGTTAAATCAATTTCAATACTAAAATCTTCTAATTGCATGTATTGCCGTATGTCAACACCAGCAGGAGCATCTTTTGGCAATACCATTATTCCATCTGAATGTTCTTCTAAGCCTAATTCCTTAGCTGAACATAACATACCATAGGAAATAATGCCACGTAGTTCAGATTTTTCAATTTTTAAATCACCAATTTTAGCTTTAATCAGAGCTGCTGGGGTTTTCATACCAATACTAACGTTACTTGCTCCACAAATAATATTTAATATTGGTTCATCTTCTCCAACATTTACTTTGCAAATATTGAGTTTTTTTGCATTTGGATGCGATTCAACAGAAACAATTTCTCCCACTACAACTGAATTAAATTTAGATGCAACTGGCTCAATTTTATCAAATTCTAAACCTGCCATTGTCAAACGTGCCATTAACTCATCGGTTGAAATGGGCGGATTAACCCATTCCCGTAGCCAATTTTCACTAAATTTCATTAATAATACCTAAATTGTAAATTGTGAACTTTTATTAATTAACTATTTAAAGTTCGCAATAGATGTTTCTATATTTAATAATGCTTGTAATGGGTCTGAGGCTGCTGTTATTGGACGACCAATTACTAAATAATCTGCTCCATTTTGTAATGCTTGAACCGGAGTCATGGTTCTTTTTTGATCATCAGATACTGTCACTGGACGAATACCTGGCGTAACTAGTTTAAAGTTATTGTTTAAAATATTTTTGCGTAACATGGTAATTTCTAATGGTGAGCAAACCATCCCGTCTAAACCACAATTATTGGCTAAATTTGCTAAACGTAATACATTATCTGCTACTGTACCTTGTAATCCCACTGCTGTTAAGTCATCTTGTGCTAAACTGGTTAATATACTGACTGCAATTAATAATGGTTTGGTTGTATGTTTATCAATAGCTTCTCTAGCTGCTAACATCATATCTCGTCCGCCTAAAGCATGAATGTTTACCATCCATACTCCCAAATCGGCTGCAATTGAGCAGGCATTAGCCACTGTATTGGGGATATCATGATATTTTAAATCTAAAAAAACTTTAAATCCTTTAGCAATTAATTTTTCAACTAATGCTGGACCACTACGAGTAAATAGTTCTTTACCAATTTTAACTCGACAACGTTTATGTTCTAATTTTTCTATAAGTTCTAAAGCTAATTCTGGTTTTGGAAAATCTAAAGCTATTATTATTGGGCTGTTCATTTAATGATGGTTATTTTTTCATAACATGGTTATTTAAATTTAATAATCAGTTCATCTTCAATATTAAATATAGTCAAAACAGTTTTAATTTGTTCAAACTTCTTCTTGTTATTAAAAGTAGATTCTATAAAATAAGTTTCATTCAAAGCAAGAGCTCGTCTTAACTTATTTTTATCTTGAGTTAAATTCAGTTTTCCAAGTAGCTCAGTATTAAAAAATGGTTCAGGTTGTAAATCAAACAAAGTTTTCATTACTTCAGTATATAATTCACTAACTTTTGTCATTTTTAATTTTTGATCTAAAAAGATCACATATTCTAACTTTTTCTTGGTTGGATCATCTGCATAAAATATATTGACTTCATCTGGGACAGATTCATTTATTTCTACTGAAGGAAATTTCCAAACTTTCAGGAAACGTTCTTTAATCAATGTAAAACGTTCTTCTATCTCTGCTTTTCCCCATTTATCAACAGTTGATAAATAACGATTTAACCAAAGGCGACTATACTTATAACCCTGTTCCTTGCCATCAGTATTCATGTCCCTTTTTTGTATAAAAGGTTTATTACTTAAGCTTCCATTGTTACCAGAAAGTGTAAGATTAGCGATAGTATTCAGGTAATTTTCCTTTATAAAGCTATACTCTTCATTTAAATCAACCTTCCATTTTGCATCAGGATTTTGTGGAAATATATGTTCTGTTGTAAGATTATTAATCTGAACTAATTCTTTATTTTCAAAATTTTCTAAACGTTCAAAAAAATAAATTCTATTTTTGGTGTTAATCCCATATACATCTTTTTCTTTTAAAGCATTTATAACTTCTTTATTTGAAGGAAATTTTTGGTTACCTTTTTTTCTCAATAATGACTTTTCAATAGATGCTAAATAATCAGACTTATTCACATCATCATACAATTTCATAAAAATTTTGTTACGAGCACCTGTTTGCGATCCAATTATAAAACGTCTCCAAACAAATGATTGTACTAATTCGAGAATATTTAAAAATACATCTTTTTGAATTACTTTACTTGAATAATCATCGTAAACTTTCATCAAAAATGGATACGCTACTTTTACTTCCAAACGATTAATATATTCAATCTGAAGTCTTATTTCCTGATCTTGTTCTTTTTCAGGATTAAGTAATTTATTATAATATATAGCAAATTTCTTTATTGAAGATAAATTATTTTCCCATTTTTCAACGTCGCCAGTTGGAAATTTAACCTTGAATTCTTGATAAACTTTATTTTCGGTTGGAATTTTTGTATTTAAAAATGTAAGATAATCTCTTATAAAATCAGACACTCTATTTTTTGCAGTTTTCTCTTCTTTAGCTAGTTTTTCTGTAACTACCTACCATAGCTATGAAACAACAATAGTAGGAGAAAATAACTTACGTAAAGAGGTGAAGACATTATGGCCTTGCTTTCGAACAGTTAAGAT
>JASFYV010000003.1:0-5513 GCA_045046925.1 Candidatus Marithrix sp.
TAAATTAGATTCATTCAGCACGGTTTATACAGTTGGTTACCTTATATCCTTAGTCTAGTGCCGTTTAACATAATATGTTAGTTTTTATTCAAAATCGAGTATTTAAATGAAATTATTAAAATCTTCAAATCAAATCTCAGAATCTTTAAAAGAATGTCCACCCTGTCATATTGCTGTTGCTTATTTGGGGTTAAATTGGGACAATTATATTAATGTAAAAATTATTAAAAGTATTGTTTTGTCTCCTACCGTAGGAACAAATCCACTTGCAGTAGCATCTCTTGTTAAAGCTATAGGTTGGGATAAAGTTTATTTTTTACCACAGTTACATTCAAAAATATACCTTTCAGAAGGTCAAGTTATTTTAGGAAGTGCTAATTTATCTAAGAATGGTCTTGGCGATAATGAACAATATGAATCAGGTGTGTCATCATCGGATCCAAATTTAATCATTCAAACAAAAGAACTTTATGAATCCTACATAAAAAAATCAGAACAATTATATAGTTCTGAAGATTCAAAAATTGAAGAGCTTCGTAATTTGTGGGATAAGCATAATATAGTAAGGGCAGATGGAGGGGATAATGACCCTAAAATATCACGAACTTTTATGGAGTATGACCCAATCCTTCATGAACAATTCTATATAATAGGGTATGTTGAAGGAGATATAGTACATACAGATAACATTCCTAAAATTATTACTAACAAGATTGTTGATGAAATTAGTTTATCTCCTAAAGATAGCATAGAAGTTGGTAAATGGGTTTTATGTTGGAAAAAAAATAAGAATAACACTGTTAATAGAGTTACAAATATTACATGGATGTATATACATGAGCTTTACTCTAATGGTTGTGATGAGAAAGGTTATGAAGATGTAGGTATACAAAGAGAAAAAATGAAACTACCTGATCAGCCATTTGTACTAAAAAAGGGATTTAAGGATAAATTCACTAAAATAATAGAAGGTGGTCAATATGATGAGTTCCGTGATTCACCACATGGTGAGGTGAATAGTAGTAGATTTACAGAGTTCATCAGAGAAATACAAGACATCTTTCCTAAATAGGATAACACCTTAAATTGATAAGAGCAGCAACTAATTACTATGTTAACCCATGGTTTTTATGTTTACCTCGATAAACATCTTTTACACATCGAAAATTTTTACATAATCGATTAATGTTTTCAATTAAAATACATTTTTTTGAAAGAGATTTATTATGAACTTTATCTTCATCTGAGAGAGATTTTCCTTTTTTCTTTTTGATAGGTATGATTAAATTTTCATGATATTTATTAATACCTTGATATCCTGAATCACCAAAAATTTTAGTGTCTGAATGTATCAATACTTTGCTTGTTTTGAATATTGAAAAATCATGCTGCTTTCCTCTTGCACAGCAAACATACTTACACTTGGTATGCTCCAGAAGATGATATTGTAGGCAAGGAAAACAATGCCATTAAGTTAAGAAAATAAGTAATATTAATCAATAATTTATAATGTAGGTCGGGTTAGCTTATTGAGCATAGCGAAATAACGTAACCCGACAATCGATTAAAAATATTGAAATATTTATCTAAGGTACAATTTTTGCTTAATAAAAAGATTACCATAATTTATAATATATCTAATTGATATTAAATGTAAAATCCTTAACTTAATGGCATTGAGGCAAGGAAAATGGAGGAATTTGTCAAGACTGTGATTGCGATACTACAGCTTATGTTAAAGCTATTAATATGAAAAAATTAGCTGATTCCGCTAATTGGCGAGTTCCAACCATAGAAGAATTAGAAGATTTATTTAAAAATTCTGATACTAAAGATTATTTTCCATATATGCAATCTGAGTGGTATTCTTCAGCAACACCATATTCAGACGATAGTTTTTGGTGTATTTATTTTATGACCAACCAACGTGGACATAATAAATATGGTTATGGACATTTGATCTTGGTACAGTGAAATTTCTATATTAACATCAACTTGTTGTAATCCGTATAACAACACACCTAAATTGTAAGGAGCATAAGCTATAGTCTCATGCACCAATTATATTAAAATCATATCTTAAGTACAATTTCTTCTTGCATTTTCCTGATGTATAACATTATCAATAGTTATCATCTGATGTTACGCATAGAGCTAACGTAATTCTAAAAAACTAGCTTGCAAAGATTTAAGATAAAGTTTATTCTTTAGCTTCAAAATTTTCAATTCTTTTAAGAGATTTTTCTAACATAATGAAAATAAATACAAAATTATCACTAGCTTTTTTAATCATTGCTTTAATTTTTATTGCTGCCGGTACAATATTTATTATAAATAGTCATAACGCATTGGAAAATGCGGCTTTTAGTCAGTTAGAAAGCACTAGAACTGATAAAAAGATTCAGATAGAAGAATTTTTTGCTGAACGTAAGCATGATATGCATATCCTATTGGATACTATAGATATATTTAGAATTAACGCATTCCAGAGATTGCAATCAATCCGAGAAACTAGAAAGCTACAAATAGAAGAACATTTTCAAGAACATTTGCATAACATTTCCTTTCTCTCTCATACTTTATCGATATCACCAACTATTAACAAACTTGATGAAACTCATGTTCATGAAAAACTGCATACAGATTCTAAAACTCACGAAGCAACTGAACAAGAGCTTGAAGATGAATTTAAAACTGAAATTAATCGGTTCAAAACAGAATATAGTTATCACAATATTATTATCGCCGCAGAAGATGGCCATATAATTTATAGCACATCAAAGCATGATGAAAGTTTATTAAATGATGAATTAAAAAATAGTGTTTTAGCCAAATTTTTTCATAGTAATCTGAAGAAAATTGTTATTCAAGATTTTTCTTTAGATGATAACATACCAATTTTATTGTTTATTTCTCCAATTATTCGCATGTCTGATGATAAAACTGTTGGACTTTTAATTGCTTCTGCAACGTTTGATGTGATAAATACTATTGTGCAGAAAAAAATTGGTACAACTGGGGAAGCTTATTTAGTTGGTAACATGAATAACCAAACTAGTTATCGAAGTGAAAGGCTTATTAAGGGTAAGGAAAATAATATTGGAACTGAAAAAATTGGAGAAGATATAAGTCAAGCATTTGCGGGTAAATCTGATGTTAAAATTAAGATTGATAGTATTGATGAAGTAGCAATAACCAGCTATACTCCATTAAAAATTTCTGGTTTAGATTGGATTATAGTTGTAACTATGAGTTTAGAAGAGTATTTTGGTATTAGTCGCAGTGGAGAAAATAAAAATTTCCTTTCACAATATACTACAGAATATAATTATCAAGATTTATTATTAATTCATCCACAAGGTAAAATATTTTATACAACTGCTCACAAAACTGACTATAAAACTAATATTATCAATGGTAAATATGCTGATTCTAGTTTAGGTAAGGTTATTCGAGAAGTATTAAAAACAGAAACTTTTGGCATTACTGATTATGCTCCTTATATTCCTAGTGCTGGAGAGCCGTCTGCCTTTATTGCTCAACCTTTAATAATGAATGGTAATATTGAAATAATAGTAGCAATTCAGTTAAATGATATCGCCTTAAATGCAATTGTTCAACAAAAAGCTGGGTTAGGTGAAAGTGGCGAAGCTTATTTGGTTGGAAGTGATAAACTTATGCGTTCTAATTCTTATCATGATAGTAAACATTTCTCGATCAAAGCTTCTTTTGCCAATCCAAATTTGAATAAAATTGAAAGTAAAATTGTTAATATGGCATTATCTGGGGAAACTGGCATTGCTATTATACCAGAATATCATGATGCTAATACTTTGGTTCTTACAGCGTACACACCGATAACTGTAAGCGATAAAATTACTTGGGCATTATTAACCGAGATAGATAAGGATGAAGCTTTTATTGCGGTTAATGAGCTAGAATGGTTATTAATTATTACAGCATTAATTGCATTATTTGCTATTACTTTTATTGCTTGGATAGTTACTCATAATATTAAACGCCCATTATATCATTTAATAGAAGTTTCTAAAGCTATTTCTGCCGGAAATTTAAATAGCGAAATTAAGATAACCAGTAAAGATGAAATTGGCCAATTATTACAAGCTTTTGCCGATATGCAAACTCAACTCCGAGAACATTTGCAACGTGATATAAGTAAAGTTATCGAAGCTATTTCTCAAGGTAATTTAGAAGAACGTATCGATCTGGAAAATAAAACTGGTTTTTTCAAATCTTTTAGCCAAAGTATCAATCAAATTATAGTGTTAAACCAAACTATATTGGAAGATATAATCCAATTATTATCTGCTCTAGCTCACGGCAACCTAAAGCAAACCATTAATAATGATTACAATGGAACTTTTGGACGATTAAAGCAAGATGCTAACTCTACTGTAGAACGTTTAACTAGCGTTATGCAACAGATTTCTCATTCATCACAGATTGTTGCAAATGCTGCAAATGAAATATCTCAAGGCAATCTTAGTCTTAGCCAACGCACTGAACAACAAGCGGCATCTTTAGAACAAACTTCTGCTAGTATGCAACAAATGACCAGTACCGTGCAACAAAGTGCTGATAATGCTAGTCATGCTAGTCAATTGGCAATTAGTGCTAAAATTTGTGCAGAAAAAGGTGGAGAAATTGTAGGAATTACTATAAATGCAATGGCTGACATCAATACCAGTAGCAAAAAAATTACCGATATAATAGAAGTTATTAATGAAATTGCCTTCCAAACTAATTTATTAGCACTTAATGCTGCTGTGGAAGCCGCTCGAGCTGGAGAACAAGGCAGAGGATTTGCGGTAGTTGCGGCCGAAGTTCGTACTTTAGCTCAACGCAGTGCTTCAGCGGCTAAAGAAATTAAAGAATTAATTCAAGATAGTGTGACTAAAGCAGAAGAAGGAACTTATCTTGCTAATAAATCTGGAGAAACATTAGAAGAAATAGTTTTAGCGGTGAAAAAAGTCAGTGATATTATTACAGAAATTGCTGCTGCTAGTCAAGAACAATCAAGTGGCATCAATCAAGTCAATAAAGCAATATTACAAATGGATGAAATGGTTCAACAAAATGCGGCTTTAGTAGAAGAAGCTGCGGCTGCCAGTGAATCTATGAAAGAACAAGCTCAGAACCTGAAACAACAGGTAGATTTTTTTGATATTGGCGATACTAATTTACAAGAATCTCATAAACCAATTGATAATAAGTATATAACTAATAAACCAATTTATAATAGTCATGAACATGATGAAGGTTGGGAGAATTTTTAGATATTTTACCCCTTGTATTGTATATCCAAATTATAGCATAAAGTACATAACCACCCCTTGCTGTCACTGCCATTAAGTTAAGCAGGGCGAACACATAGGTTCGCCCCTACAATATTATGTAGGGGCAGACCTGGGTACTGGGCTTAAACTATAATTACTGGTAAAATAGACAAATGAAAGAAATGAACTCAATTTGCCAAAAATGTAAAAGCCCAA
>JASFYV010000004.1:0-7324 GCA_045046925.1 Candidatus Marithrix sp.
GTCCTCAAATTTGAGGACTATCTTAATCAATATTTAACCAATACAGAACCCCAGGTAAAACCACCGCCAATAGCTTCCAATAATAACATGTCACCACGTTGAATTCGTCCATCTCGCACTCCAACATCAAGTGCCAATGGAACTGAAGCGGCAGAAGTATTACCATGTTCTGCTACTGTAACTATTACCTTTTCCATGGATAATTTTAGCTTTTTAGCTGTTGCTGTAATAATCCTAATATTGGCTTGGTGTGGAACTAACCAATCAATATCACTTTTATCTAATTGATTAGCCTCTAAAGTTTCATCAACTATATCTCGTAATGTATTCACCGCAAATTTAAACACTTCATTACCCTGCATTTTGGTAAAACCATCGCCATTTAAACGACCATTAGCAACTTGGCCTGGCACAGTTAGTAAATCTTTATATGCACCATCTGCATGTAAATGAGTGGATAAAATGCCTGGTTCTGAATCAGGTTTCAGTACCACAGCACCAGCACCGTCACCAAATAAAATACAAGTGCTGCGGTCAGTCCAATTTAAAAGTCGTGAATAAACTTCAGCTCCAATAACTAATGCACATTTGGCCGCACCAGTTTTAATAAATTTATCAGCTATACTAAGAGCATAAATAAAACCACCACACACCGCTTGTATATCAAAAGCTGCCGCTCCATGATTACCTAACCGAGCTTGTAATAAACAGGCGGTACTAGGAAAAATTCGATCTGGAGTTGTGGTACCTAATATGATTAAATCTACTTCTGAAATATCAACTTGGGCAGCTTCCAAAGCTTTAAGAGCAGCCTGTTCAGCCAAATCACAGGTACTTTCATCCTCAGCTGCTATATGACGAGATTTTATGCCAGTACGCCCAACAATCCATTCATCATTAGTATCAACTAATTTTTCTAAATCAGCGTTGGTTAATACCTTGTCTGGTAAATAACTACCAGTTCCAACTATACGAGAATAAATCACTCAATATGCCTTCTTTCACTAAGTAAAGTAGCTAGTATATGACTTATTTGGGATGGCACATTTTTTTGTACCTCAACAATGGCTTCTCTAATCGCATAAGCAAAAGAAAACTGATCTGCACTACCATGACTTTTAATAACGATACCACGTAAACCAAGCAAACTAGCACCATTATAACGACGAGGATCAATTTTCTTACGCAAACTGTTAAGAACCGGTAAAGAAACCAAAGCTGCAAATTTAGTCCATAAATTTTGGTTATAGCTTTGTTTTAAGTAAAAACTAATCATTTTGGCAACTCCTTCCATAGTTTTTAAGGACACATTGCCCACAAAACCATCGCATACAACTACATCAACTTCGCCAGTAAACATGTCGTCACCTTCAACAAAACCAATGTAATTAATACTTGAGATACTCATTAATAATTTAGCTGCTTCTTTGACTCGTTCGTTACCTTTAATCCCTTCTTGTCCAACATTAAGTAAACCGACTCTAGGATTGGATAAATTATCAACTGCATTTGTTAATACTGACCCCATAACTGCAAACTGAAATAATTGTTCAGCACTAACATCAACATTTGCACCTAAATCCAGTACATGAGTAGAGGTATATTTAATATTAGGGATAGCAGTAATGATAGCTGGTCGATCTATGCCAGGTAAAGTTTTTAATACATAGCGAGAAGTTGCCATTAAAGCCCCTGTATTACCAGCACTGACACAAGCATCAGCTTCATTTTGTTTAACTAAATTAATTGCGACTCGCATAGAAGAATCACGTTTATTTCGCAAAGCTAATGCTGGAGGATCATCCATTTCTATAATTTGACTAGCATGGCGAATAGATAAACGTTGCATTACATCAGTTGGCTGCCCGACTATCAGTGGATTTATTACAGTTTCATCCCCAACAAAAATTATTTGTACATTATCTATTTCTGCTAAGATTTGCAAAGCTGCTGGAATAATGACAGACGGACCATGATCGCCACTCATTGCATCTAAAGCAATACGTGAAATCAACTTTTAATCATCCTTAACGTTGATTACTTTGCGACCCCGATAATAACCTGAGGGACTGATATGATGACGCAGATGTTCTTCTCCTAGTTCTGGTTCGATAGATAAAGTTGGAGCAGTCAATTTATCATGGGAACGACGCATACCACGTTTAGAACGAGTTTTTCGATTTTGAGGTACAGCCATATTTCTTCCTTTTTAAAATTTTAAAGTGAATATTTGTAAGGAGTACAAACTTTAGTTTGCAAAATAAATTTTGTACTCCAGAATTCTAACACTAAAAGATTAAAGTGTAAAAGAATAAAGGTAAAAAGGCAGGGTGACTGCATTAAAATTTACATAAGAAAGGTATGAATACTAAGAGATTGCAAAAATGATATTGAAATTCTTAATTATGAATACTTTTTAATTAAATGATAATATCAATTACTTAAATGTATTGAATTTAAAAGGAAGGATTTTTGCACGAAATAGTTAAAGATTCTTTTAACTAGTATATCTTTCCTAAATAAGGGTATGTAAATGTAGGATCAATGCCATTAAGTTAAGCGAGTTTTTCCAGAGTTCAAAGCGAAGCTATTATTAACTTATAAATTAAATATTCACAAAGCCAATGCTTTTGAACTCTAAAAACCTCATTTCCATTAACTTAATGGTATGTAAATGTAGGATGCAATGGAGTATGAATTGCATCAAGATGTAATTCGTAAGCTCATTACATCCTACATTAAGTTTATCCCACACATATTTTTAAATAAATTTTGTAGGAATAGACCTATATGTTTAAAAATACTGAGTTATTACAATTTAATAACCCAACTTATTTCTTTAATAACCACCTTTACGCTTACTTTCTGGCAAACCAGAAATTTTACCAGCTTGCTTAGAAGGTCCGGCTGGGAATAATTCATAGATAGCTTTAGTATCCACTTTTTTATCATCCCATTTAGTTTGCATAATTTTAGTTAACTTACGCATATTTGGTTGATTACCAGCATTATTGATAAATTCATCCCGCAAGTAATTAACAACATCCCAATGTCGTTGAGTCATTTCCTCGATACCTTCACCGGCCGCAATAACCTTAGCAATATCCTCATTCCAGTCATCTATTTCAACTAAATAACCGTTAGCATCAGCTTCTACTGTGTTACCATTGACTTCATATGCCATAGTTTTACCCTATGTTTGTATTAATTTTAATGTAAAGAACTTCCTAAACTATAATAACTTCGCATTTTAAGCTTTCAAGTTTATAAATTTTAATTTTTTATATAAAATAACGTAAATATACGAAATATATAGTATTTAGAAAGTTTGATTTGAATGAAAATTGTACTTAGTTTAAAATTTAAAATCAACCCTAAATTGAGTTAATAATGTCACAACAATTTTTCTATAAAGCAATGGACAATAATGGTCATGTTATCCAAGGCCAATTAAGTGCTGATAATATTAATGATTTAGAAGTTCGTTTGGAACGAATGGAATTAGATTTAATCCATTACCATACTAAAAAAACTCGTAGTTATCGAGTCGGTAAAGTAACTCGTCAAGAATTAATTACTTTTACCTTTTATATGGAAAACTTAACTAGAGCTGGCGTACCTTTACTGGAAGGTTTGGAAGATTTACGAGATAGTTTACCGCAATCAAGATTTCGAGAAATAATTTCCAGTTTGATAGAAAGTATTGAAGGTGGAGCAAAACTATCTGATGCTATGGCTAATTTTCCTGAGACATTTGATCAAGTGTTTACTAGTTTAATTAATGCTGGTGAAGAAAGTGGTAATTTAGCTGCTGTGTTTAAACATTTGACAGATTCTTTAAAATGGAATGATGAAATGATAGCTAAAACCAAGAAATTGCTTATGTATCCAGCTTTTATGGCAACTGTTATTATTGGAGTATTATTTTTCCTAATGATTTATCTAGTTCCACAATTGATTAACTTTGTAAAAAGTGTTGGCGGTGAATTACCATTTCATACTAAAATTCTATTATATGTATCTGATATGTTTGTTAATTATTGGTATATTATTTTAATAGCTCCAATTGGAGTATTTTTTCTAATTAAAACTATGATGAAAATCAGTCCTAGTTTTTGTTTTGCAATTGACCATTTCAAATTAAAAGTCTGGATAGTCGGTCCAATCCTGCAAAAAATTATTTTAGCTAGATTTGCTACTTTCTTCGCATTATTATATAGTTCTGGTATAACAGTATTAGATAGTTTGGATATTACCAAAAAATTAGCTAATAATTTAGTGATTGAAGATGCCTTGCAACAGGTTAGAAATAATGTATCAGAAGGGATTAGTATCAGCGAAAGCTTTGAGAAAACTCATTTATTTCCACCTTTAATATTACGCATGGTAACTATTGGTGAGGCAACTGGCGAACTAGATAACTCATTATTAAATGTAAGCTATTTTTATGACCGTGAAGTAAAAGACTCCATAGATAAAATGCAAACTATCATCGAACCAATGATGACGGTAATCTTAGGTCTATTATTAGGTTGGGTTATAATGTCGGTATTAGGACCTATTTATGATTCAGTTGCTAATTTTGAATAACCTATATGCAATTCTTAATTCTTAATTAAATTCAACAACAATCTGTCCAATTGGGAAATGCTATAACACGGTCAAATCAATAGAGATAAAGATTGTTATTCATCTGTAAATATTATCTCCAATTTATGAAATATAGCGTTTCCTGATTTGATTAAAAACTATCACCTCCCCTAATTAATAAGTTAAGGATTAGAAAATAATTTTTATTCTACGTTTCAGATAATTAATATGTGCTTTATACAAATAATATGATAAGTTCAGATTACCATAGCTTATATTTTGTACTGATCAATACCTTTACAAGCAATAGTAATATCAGATTGTAATATTTGTTCTAAACAAACGACATTGTTTTGATTTTTTTCTTCTTCAGCATGCCACAGATGCAAAACTGGTACAGCAAATCGACCATTTTTCCGCCTAATTCCACTACGTAATAATCGGACAGCTAAATCTGCATCTTCATGTCCCCAACCTTGAAACTTTTCATCAAATCCATTTATTTGCTGGAAATCTTTATTCCAAATAGCTAAATTACAAGTTTTAACTCCTTGCCAAGTTTGTTTACAATATTTTCTGATAAATGGTAAGTTTAATAATGGAGACCAACGATTTATCTTGCCTTGAAAATAAGCCAATAACCATTGATTGATCGACCAAGTCATAATCGGTTCAGAAGTTTGGATAATCTGTTGGGTAAATTGCTCATTTAATAAAACCCGATTCCCCACCACAAAATAGCCTTGTTCGGCAAGTTTATAATGTTTAAAAATAAAATCAGCACGTGGAATACAATCTCCATCTAAGAAAATTAAATAATCACTATTAGTAGCCATAACCGCACGGTTTCTAGCTTTAGCTGCCCGAAAACCTTGATCTGCTTGCCAAATATGTTGGATAGAATAAGGAGTTGATAATTGTTTTATTAGTTGACTAGTTGTTTCGGTAGAACCATCGTCTGCAACTATAACTTCAAAATTAGAATGTTGTTGGTTTGCTAAAGCTTGTAACACCAATGCTAAAGCAGTTGGACGATTATAAGTTGTTACTATTACACTTATTTTTGGCATTTTCTTGTAAATACATTAATTTTAAATAACGATAATAAGTACCTTCAGCATTTGATACTGCTAACATAAATCCTTCTCTCCCATCCAAAAAACCAGCTCGTAATAAATAAGTGCGGATAAAAGCCCATAGTCCATGCCAGATAGCTTGTTTAAGACTAGATTGCTTGCCTTTTTCATAGTGCATTTGAGCATTTGCTGAGGAATAACTATTTACTTTTTCCAATACTTCTTCTAATGAGGTAAAAGAATTATGTAATAAAGAATTTTGTAAAGTACCAATTTTATCATTATTAACCTGGATTTTTTCATGGATTAAATCATTGGTAAAACTAGCATGATTACGTTTAAATAAACGAATTATATAATCAGGGAACCAACCGCTATGCCGCATCCATTTACCACAATAGTTAGATAGACGTGGAATCTGAAAGGCAGATAACTCAGAATTATTAATAACCAGTTCTATTTCTTGTCGTAATGTTATTGGAACTTGCTCATCAGCATCTATTGATAATACCCATTTTCCTGTTGCTTTTGCCAATGCTAAATTTTTTTGATACCCAAATCCTTGCCAATTATTTTCGATAAATATTTTATCTGTAAACTTATTACAAATTGCAACTGTATTATCAATACTACCAGAATCTACTACAATTATTTCATCACACCAAGTGATTGAATTAAGACAATTTTCAATACAATGTTCTTCATTTTTAGTGATTATTATGACAGATAAATTTATCATTAGTTGATTAATTAAAAGATGATTGTATAATTTAGTATTTATGAAAATATAGCGTTTCCCGTTTGCATAAGGTACAAGATTTCGGGAAATCCACTACACTCCATTTCCGAAACAAGTAAAATATACTTTACTAAATCGGAAAATGCTATATATCATTTCATAATTGGATGTGTTATAGAAACCCAAATAATTAATATTGCTGTTGAATTTAACAATACCTTCGCCAATCTCAAAAATCGTTGTTTCGAGAATGAGGTACGATTTCCCGAAACCTATATAGTATAAGAGTTTCGGGAAATCCACTTCGTTCCATTCCCGAAACAACTATCCAATTGGCGAAGGTATTGATTTAATAGACATCATTCCTAAATAACGAAAATAATATAGTTATTTATCATAGGTGTTCGTGATATTCATGAAAATCATTTAATTAGTAGGATTACTTGAGCCAAAGTTTCGATGTCAAAAATCAGGGTAAAAAATATTATTGGCAAATAATTTTATCTATAAAAGGAAATATCCTCCAATCTCTTTGATATATAGCATTTTACGATTGAGTGAAGTGGATTTCCCGAAACAACAGTCATACTTTTAATCATCAATACTTTATAGCAAAGCCAGTATAAAATGATAATTGTAGGTCTGATTAGCGAAGCGTAATCGGACAAATTTTCGTAATCATTTGCTATAACACAAATGGTCGATTATATTTTCAAAATCTAAATACTACTAGCCACCTAAGTTGGTGGATAAGGTTAAACTTAAACTATCACGAATAATAAATAATTTCTAAGCCACCTAATTGGTGGATATTATATATGTAAGTAGGAAGACAAAATTATATTACCAAAAATTAAGTAAAATTAATATTATAATTTTTTCCAATATTAGCTAGTATATTATACAAAGAATCTCTCAG
>JASFYV010000005.1:0-5768 GCA_045046925.1 Candidatus Marithrix sp.
CTTAACTGTTCGAAAGCAAGGCCATAATGTCTTCACCTCTTTACGTAAGTTATTTTCTCCTACTATTGTTGTTTCATAGCTATGGTAGGTAGTTACATTAATCTTAAATAATTCTTTTGTAAATATTGTTTTATGTTTGATTTGTAAGTCTTTATTTAAAGTAATATAAATATTCTTATATCCTCTATTTTCCATATACAAAGCAAGCGATGTAGGAAAGGAAGAATTAAATTGATTTTTGCCCCAACTTTCTTTTTTTGTAAAATCTCTATTTGAATTATTAATTCCAAATAATCTAGGTTTATTTATCATTTTTGGTAAAAATAGTTATGGTTGAATAAGGTAGGCCAGATTAACATGTAACCCGACCCATTATACATCAAAACTCAGCATTAACTCTTAACCAAATATTACGTCCTGGTTCATTAACTTTAATTGCTTGCATGTCCATTAAATTGGAGCGACTTATATGTTGAGCATAGGTTTTATTCAACAGATTATCTATTCCAAAACGTAAGCTAAACATTTGGTCTATTTGATAATTACTATACAAATCTAAGGTTCCAAACCCAGCAGTTTCCCCAACTTCTTGTTTGCTCAGTGAATCAACTCGAGTTTGTTTACTAGTAAGTCGTAACCGTGTTCCAAGTCCCCAACCAGCTTGATAATAATCCATTTGCAATATTCCATTCAATGGTGGCGTTTGAGCAATCGCTCTGCCATCAGTGTCATTATCAGCATGAACATAAGCTAAACTACTGGTAATATCCAAGTTGGATATTAATGACCAACGACCTTCCCATTCAGCACCATACAAAGTAGCATCAATATTACGATAAATATCAGCATTATCTGCTAATAAAATACCAGTTTGGGAACGAGCTGCATCACGCAAAATATAATCGCTAACCTTATCATAAAATAACACTGTATTCCAACTAAATCCTTGTTTATTCTGGCCAATATTAAAATCAAATTGATGATGCTGTTCTGGGTTAATCATTGGATTACCTACCCAACGGTTATTGGCTGGCATTCCCCATTTATTTATATAACGTTCGGTGGCATCGGCAGTACGCACACTACGACTTAAACCCAACCCAATTTTCAAATCACGCTCCAAATCTTGTTCATAACGAAGTAATCCACCAACATTAGTTTCATCTTGATCGGTTGCCTGATTGCCATAATACATTTTGTATACTTGACTCGCAGTTTTTAGTCCAGCTATCGGTTTAATATTGGCCTTATCCGCTGAGGCATTGACAAAATCGAAACGCAAGCCATATTTTAGTCGCTTATCATCCGCAATGTTCTGTTCAGCTTCAGCAAATAATCCAGTCTGATTTATATTAGCATCCGGCCACATTAAAGAGATAGCCTTAGCTGTGCCATTATCCATATTATTTAAGACAGCATCTCGTTGATTATTTTGTAAATCAAGACCATAATTCCATCGAATCCCACTTAAAATTGAAGTTAGTTGAATCCGACCACCAATAGTATTAGATTCAGTTGGTGTTTCACGCTTCATAGCTTGGCCAGCATTAGTTCCCGTCATATATTTCGGTGGGTTGCGTAAACTAAAATTATTCATCACATGGTCAACAGCACTGTAATAAGTTTCGATTTTAATACCATTCAACCATGCTAAATTTGGTTTATCTTCAAACCGTAAACGTATAATATCACCAGTTTCTTCTGGGCTATCCATTCCGGCACCAGGATATAACGCATCAGAAAAATCATTACGTTCTACACTCAATTCAAATAAACGATTCGTAGTTGGAGTAAAGCCCAAAATAATTCCAGCTTGTTTATGTTTAAAAGAAGAACGTACAGTTCGCCCATCCCCATCTTCATAATCATCCATCGTTTTGATTTCTGTAATGAGCCGCATATAACCTTTATCATCCGCAACTAACATTCCATCCGCTAATAAATTGCCTTGGATACCATTACTGCTGCCACTAAGAGAGATACGTCCATGATTACCTTCTTCCTCAGCCAAACCGCGTGAATCACGTTCAAACAATACCGTTCCACCACTACCTCCACCACCATAAATAACTGATTGCACTCCTTTTAATACTTTAACTTCTTCATAAGTATCTAAGGCAGCCCAACTAGCTGGTGGATCCATACGATTAGGACAACCACCGTGAATATAAGCTCCATCAAGCAAAATATTCAACCGAGTTTGAGATTGGCCACGAATAACTGGTTCTAAACCACGCCCACCAAAACGACTAGTGGATACACCATTAATTTGGTTAAGAAACATGCCACCATCTGCGTTAGTACCACGAGTACGGTTATATTGAGCTGGAGTAGATACATTGGGATTTATTGCCAAACTATCTTCAATTGTAATAGCTTCCAATTCATCTGCACTAATATTGGATAATGTGATAAGTATAGTAAATATAAATAGTATTTTAATATAATTCATGTTTTAGATTCATATATTTAAGATTTTGGGTTAAAATCGGAGGAAATTGGTATTACCGCATCTTTTATACCCATTACACTTAATGTATTATCTAATATAGCTTTTCCATTCTATCTTGAATTAAAGTTAGAAGAAAAACAGGTGATATCACCCAATTTTGGGTTATATAGCATTATACTTTTTATATTGAGCTAGGAGGTGAATGAAGGGTGGTTTTATGTACTTTATACAAATGGGAAACACTATAATATTGAAATAATCGTATTTTTACGTCTAACTTAGGTTATTATGATGGTCAAGTCAAATTTGACGTAACTATCTACCATATATTTCCTTAACTTAAATAGCATGGTAAGTAGTTACAATTTGAATATCATTTCCCAATTTAGAACCAATCCTTTTTTCCTTCCTAATTTAGAATAGGATTGTGGAGGTTACAGAAATACTATATTTTACCTACAAGTTATTTTCAGTAATAGTAATTTGTAAGGTATTTGGACTATATACCACTGTTCCGTCAGCTAAACGATATCCGATATAAAAATTAAGAGTTCCAATGTTGTTTAACTGACCATTGTATATCTGTACTTCTATTGGTGTTATTGAAGCTTCAACAGTTTGGAGTGATAATAAACTTCCCATATCTTCATCCCAAGGTATAAAATCACCATTAGTATCCAACATAAAATAATGCAATGCATTGTTAGATGATACCTGGGCTATAACCACTGTAATATCAATTGTCTGACCAATATGACCTGTTTCAACTTCTATACGTCCGCTAATATTTATGTTATCAGAAAGAACAGATTCTATACTTCGTTCAAAACTCCTATCATTTACAGAAATTCCTGAAGCAAAGGATGCGTTTGAACTTACTGTTTTGCCTAAATTATTAACATTTATTGCTCCATTAAGAGAAGGATATTTTGTTTCTTCATCAATAATTTCGTTTATTGAACTTTCTCCATTGGTAATTCCATCTGGTGTACTTCCATCAGTGATAGGAGTTTCTTCATTGGTAGTTCCATCCGTTATACTTCCATCAGTGGTAGGAGTTTCTCCAATTCCATCCGTTATACTTCCATCGGTGATAGGAGTTTCTTCATTGGTAGTTCCATCCGTTATACTTCCATCAGTGGTAGGAGTTTCTCCAGTTCCATCTGGTATATTTTCATCAGTAATTTGACTTGTTAAATCAGCAAATTGCACACCTTCTCCAATAGTAATACCTCTTCCTAAAATCATATTTTCGTCATTATTATTATCTACAATAACGCATGATAGATTACTAATTGGTTTAATAGTGACATTTTCTAATTTAGCTGGAGCTTCACAATCACCTTGAATATTGCCAGTTACAGTACCGCCAATAATATGAGTATTTGCTGTTAATTGAACATCTTTAAAAAATCCTCCTACTTCACTATTATTGTAAATAGTACCTGATAGGATACCACCATTGATAAAAGCCCCAACAAATTCAAAATCAGCTAGTGTGCCTTCATTTTCAATGTAACCAGTTAATTTTCCACCACTTAATGATCCATTAGGTTGATTAGTAAAGTTAGATAAAAGACCTTTATTAATAATAGTACCGGCTAACTGTCCACCAGCAACATTCGCTGAAATTTCAAAAATTACATCTTCTAATACTCCATAATTGTTACATAAACCAAAAATTATATTGCCAGAACAATTACTAAAACCTACTCTGGATGCAATATCTGATGATGTACTATCATTGCCTGCTATTCCTTCATCGACTGGTGCTGTTATAGCATCATTATCTGCTATTCCTTCATCATTTGGCACTGTTGTACCATCATTACCTGCTGTTCCTTCATCAACTAGTACTACATCTTCAGTAGGCACAGTTCCATCATTTTGAGTTTCAAACCAATCAGGATCATTATTGTTAAGAAAATCTATTATTCCAGCATCAGAAGCTATTAATTGATTATTACCTATATCTAATCCACTAATTGTGTTAAGATTAATAGTTCCACTGCTCTTGAATAAATTAGTTAAATTACTTAGAGAAGATGGTATTTCACCTGTCAATTGATTATTACTCAATTTCATCCATACTAATTGAGTTAAATTGCCTAATTCACTAGGTATTGAACCAGTTAGTTGATTATTATACAAATATAGTACGGTTAATTGAGTTAAATTGCCTAATTCACTAGGTATAGAACCAGTTAGTTGATTATTACTCAAATATAGCCCAGTTAGTTGGGTTAAATTGCCTAATTCGCTAGGTATCGTTCCAGTTAGTTGGTTATTACTCAAACCAAGATTACGTAATTGAAGCAAATTTCCTAATTCACTAGGTATAGAACCAGTTAATTGATTACCACTTAAATAAAGGTCTGTCAATAGGATAAGGTTTCCTAACTCACTAGGTATTGGACCACTAAGTTGATTATTGCTCAATCGTAATTGTCCCAACTGAGTTAAATTTCCCAGTTCCTTTGGAATAGTGCCAGACAATTCCATTAAAAATCTATCGATCCATATTACTCGACCATCACCATTACATATAACACCACTCCAACTACATGGTGTATTTGTTACGTTCCAATTATTGAAAGAACTATCGTCCCAATTTGGACCGTCAGTACTATCATAAAGTGCAATCAATGCCTCACATTCCACTTGCGGAATTTCAGTTACTGTTGTACAGTCCGTATCTGCTTGAACACTAGGCAACCAAAATAAACCCAATATTACACTTAGTAATAATAGGAAAGAACGTCGTTGTCTAATTAATGTTCTCTGAATACTCAAGGATTCAATCATAATTTAAATTACTCATATTAATAGTATGTATTTTAACACTAGGTTTAATTAACATTTATATAAAACTAGATGCTTATCAACAATATATAAAAATATTAATTTATTATAAATAATCAAAATAACCTATCAATAAATGATAGTAGATTATCTATATAAAAATCAAATATTTTTATATATATAGGAATTACGCAGTTGATTCCTGCACATAATTATAAGTTAAAATTCAAGTAAGTAACTCCTTAGCATTTCCTATACCTACCATACCCTTTCCTAAGCAAGCAGGTAACAAGGGATGATTGATATTCACTTTATCGAGAAATGCTATATAGTGTTTCCCGTTTGTATAAGGTACAAGATTTTGGGAAGTGTTTTTCTTGCTCCCAAGTTTTTAAATCGTGATGACGTGCTTCACATTAAATGTGAATTAAGAGCTAAAATTATGTATCTTTATAAAAACAATGAGTTAAAAAATGCACGTTAAAAATCTACTGAAGTTACAATTTTTAATTAT
>JASFYV010000006.1:0-11089 GCA_045046925.1 Candidatus Marithrix sp.
ATAAAGTACATAAGTTATATTTTTTAGTCGAATTTGTTTAATTATAGTTTATTTTAAAATTTTTATTTTGTTAGAATAATTATGTCTTTCTACTTAATAATAAAGGTACAATATTACGGTTTAGCTTCTGTAATGTATGATGTTTTGGTAGTCCTAAACAAAAGCAGTGATGTCCTCAAAAAACCTGCCAGGTTTACTACTACCTATTTTAGGACTACCTTATTTTTATATAGCAATTATTTGTAATATTGATAGAAATTTTGTTACATGTTGTTCTTTAGCTTCTTTCAAAACAGCTCAAGAAATGTTACGAGTTGGGGTTACTCAACAAGTTCTTTTGGGAATACAATCTCTTTGAGACTCTTGCTTAAGTCTCTCGAACCAGTATCTAGCCTTATCCTCAACTTCTTCCTGTTCATAGCAATTTGGATATTCATCAGATTATTCATTGTCCGTATTCACTGGACAACTAGCATAGTTCTTGCAATTACATTAGGAATTATTGCGGGAACACTGAGTCTGGAAGATATTTCAACCAAACATTTCTCTTAAAATTTAGTCAAACTCCTTTGGAAAGCGTCGGTCTTTTATCTAGCACATAATATTCGAATCTCACTACCAAAATATTATTTTCTATACAATTTATAATATAAATAAACCAGTTTCTATTGCACTAGAAAATTTTTTCTAGTAACATTAGTTAAGTAGTACAAAATACCAGAAGCGGTCGAAACGCTAATGGGCATATAACTATATTTTGTCTCTACCTAGCTTACAAACGATACCTTTCACATCCCCTCCTTTAAACTAGAAGAGGAATGATGAGTAGTTGGTTTTTACTCAACTTGCGTAACATAAGTTATAATCAATAGTATTAAACTCAAAATAAGTGAAATGAAACTAATCAACTTAATATGATAAAACCACCAGAATTACTTTCTCCAGCCGGTACTTTGAAAAATATGCGGTATGCGTTTGCTTATGGCGCTGATGCTGTTTATGCTGGCCAACCTCGTTATAGTTTACGAGTACGCCAAAATGATTTTGCTAAACTAGATAATTTAGCCCAAGGCATTACGGAAGCACATACTCAAAATAAAAAATTCTATGTTGCTTGTAATTTGCTACCACACAATGCAAAATTGAAGACCTTCATGGATGATATGATTCCTGTAATTGAGATGCAACCAGATGCACTGATTATGGCTGATCCTGGGTTAATCATGTTAGTTAGAGAACGTTGGCCTCAACAAGATGTTCATTTATCAGTTCAAGCTAATACCATGAATTATGCCGCAGTAAAATTTTGGCAGAATTTAGGTTTAACCCGTATTATTTTATCTCGTGAACTATCGTTAGAAGATATTGCAGAAATCAAGCAACAATGTCCAGATATGGAGTTGGAAGTATTTGTGCATGGTTCTTTATGTATTGCTTATTCAGGTCGTTGTTTATTGTCTGGCTATATAAATCATCGTGATGCCAATCAAGGTAGTTGTACCAATGCTTGTCGCTGGAATTATAAATTACATGAGGGCAAGGAAGATGCTATTGGGATTCATCTGTTAGAAGAAAAGGAACGACCAGGTCAATATCTACCAATTTTTGAAGATGAAAATGGTACTTATATCATGAATTCTAAGGATTTACGTGCTATACAACATATAAAAACCCTGATGGAAATAGGCATAAATTCAGTTAAAATAGAAGGTCGTACTAAATCTTATTATTATGTAGCTCGGACTGCTCAAATTTATCGGCAAGCGATTGATGATATTGTTGCTAATAAAGATTTTGATATGAAATTATTCCAAGAATTAGATAATTTAGCCAATAGAGGCTATACTGAGGGTTTTTATCGGCGACATTTGCCAGAAGAATATCAGAATTACAAGTCCAATAATTCAGTTCATAATCAGCAACAATTTGTCGGAGAAATTTTAGGTTATACTGGAGACCTATTAGATATTGAAGTAAAAAATCATTTTGAAATTGGAGATAATTTAGAACTTATTTCACCACAAGGAAATCAACGATTTAAATTAGAACAACTTGAGGATCAATATAATAATAGTATAGAGATTGCTCCTGGTTCTGGGCATACAGTACGAATTAGACCACCTATTCCAATCGAAGTAGATTATGGTTTATTGGCAAAAGATATGAAACTAAACTAATGGTTAACAGCGAATCCAACTCTTAAAAGAGAGTTAAATATATACATCTTTCCTAAATAACGAAAATAGCTATGTATAATTTTATTAGCGATATGAAATTGACCAAAGCTATACCAATTAATTATGGATTTTATGTAGGAGGTAATGAGTTTACGAATTACATCTTTCGAGTCACATTTAGATACACGATTGATGCAATTCATTCTGCATCCTACATTTATATACCCTTATTTAGAAAAGATGTCTATTGCAAGATATGATTACCATTATTTTCAAACAAAATTTAATATAAATATGACTGAACTAGCAATTATCGGTGGTAGTGGTTTAACTGAACTGGAAGGTTTAAAAATCACTAATCGCCAAGTATTAAAAACTCCATATGGAGAAACCTCCAGTCCAATTATTCATGGTGTTTATGATGATAAATCAATAGTATTTTTGGCTCGCCACGGAACTAAACATACGATTCCACCACATAAAATCAATTATCGGGCTAATATACATGCTCTTAAACAAATAGGCGTAAAATCAGTCATAGCAATTGCTGCCGTAGGTAGTATTCATCCTGATATGCAGCCAGGCGACTTAATAATTCCGCATCAAATTATTGATTATACTTATGGTCGGGAACATACTTTTTTTGCCGAAGATTTAAGTCATGTAACTCATATTGATTTTACCAATCCATACTGTGAAGATTTGAGAAATAGATTTTTAAATGTATCTGATCAAGTTGATTTTAAAGTGTTTTCTCAAGGAGTTTATGGAGTAACTCAAGGCCCTCGCTTAGAAACAATTGCTGAAATAGATCGCATGGAACAAGATGGCTGCGATATTGTGGGTATGACTGGAATGCCAGAAGCCGCATTGGCTAGAGAAGTAGATTTATGTTATGCAACCTGTGCAGTAGTTGCTAATGAAGCAGCAGGACATGGCAATGAGCAAATAACTATGGCAGAAATTGAAGAAAATCTAACTGATGGAATTGATTACGTGCGGCAATTGTTAGAAAAAGTTCTTCAGGATTATTAACTATTCTTGACTCATTAAAACAATAAATGTTAGTATTTTATCCAGTTTTAATTCCAAATACATGGAAATAGTTCTACAAAATTTTAATCAGAACTTAAATTTTATCCATTGCAATATTACTCGAAACACTTATTATTAGTATAACATGAGTTCTAATACCGATTTTTTTAAACAACGTCGTGGTGGTATATTATTACATCCAACTTCGTTACCTGGCACTCCTGGTAATGGCGACTTAGGTCAACATGCTTATCGTTTTATAGACTTTCTCTCAGATTGTCATATTTCGATTTGGCAAATGTTACCTTTAGGTCAACCACATGAAGATTTATCTCCATATCAGTGTCAATCAGTCCATGCAGCAAATCCTTTACTCATTAATTTAGATTTTCTAGTCGAAAAATCTTGGTTAAGTAAAGATTCAGCTCCCATTTCAGAATCTGAATTACAACCAGAATTAATTCGTCTTGCTAAAGATGGTTGGTTAACAGAAACTTCAGTAGAAACCGAGTTAAAACAAAAGCTAGAACATAGCCAATTTAAAGAACAATGTATACCAATTGAGCAAAATTCTGCTATACGTTATCGCCATGCTCGTTTAAAAGAAGCTAAAGCTGGTTTTGAAAATAATGCTCACACTGATGATCGAGCTAATTTTGCTGAATTTATTGAGGCTCATGCTGATTGGTTGGAAGATTATGCCTTATTCCGAGCCTTGAAAGCTGAACATTTTATCGTTTTGCAAGCTAAATGTTTACAGGCTTTATCAGAACATCATGAAAATTTACCAGCCTATCTCAATGAAATAAAACAATCTAGCGGTTGGTGGGGTTGGCAAACAGAGCTACGAGATCGTGATCCACAAGCTTTAGCAGCAGCTCGAAAACGTTTAGCTAATGAAATTGAACAACATCAATTTGAACAGTTTGTATTTTTTAGTCAATGGTCAGCTCTGAAAGAATATGCTCATAATAAAAACGTATATTTATTTGGTGATGTACCAATTTTTGTAGCAGAAGATAGTGTGGATGTATGGGCAGAACGAGAGAATTTCTTGTTAGATGATCAAGGTCGCCCTACTGTAGTTACCGGTGTGCCACCAGATTATTTTTCTGAAACTGGTCAACGTTGGGGTAATCCACATTATAATTGGCAATACATGCAAGATAATGGTTTTAACTGGTGGATAGAACGTTTACGTAGTGCAAAATTATTGTTTGATATAGTACGAATTGATCATTTTCGTGGTTTTGAAGCTTGTTGGACAATACCAGCCAGTTGTGATACTGCTATTGAAGGTCAATGGATTAAAGCTCCTGGTCATGCTTTATTTGAAGCTTTGCAACAAAGTGATATTAATTTACCATTAGTAGCTGAAGATTTAGGTATAATTACTAATGAAGTAAATGAGTTACGTGATAGGTTTAACCTGCCTGGCATGAAAATATTACAATTTGCTTTTGATAGTGGTTCTGATAATCCATATTTGCCCCATAATCATGTAGAAAACTGTGTAGTTTATACTGGAACCCATGATAACAATACCACTTTAGGTTGGTTTAATGAAGTGCCAGAACATGTTAGACATTCTATGTGTGAGTATTTGCATGCTCCGCCTCATGAAATGCCTTGGCCATTAGTTGAATCTGCATTTGCTTCAGTAGCACAATTGGCTATTGTACCTATGCAAGATATATTAATGTTAGATGGTGAGCATCGAATGAATGTTCCAGGAGTCGTAAAAGGTAATTGGCAATGGCGTTTTGACTGGTCTCAATTACCACATTGGGTCAATGATAAAGTACGTCATTTAGCTAATTTTTATGATAGAGCTGCTTAATTATTACAGACTATAAAAAGAAATTAGTGGAGTGTGAAATAGATTTTGCACTCCTTTAGTAGCCATCCACGTAACATCAATTAGTAAATAATTTAAGGAGATAAAAATATGTTATATAAAACAATTGCTACGTTGACATTAACGTTTGCAGCTTTACATGTATCCGCAGATTCACATTGGAATTATGCTAATAATACTGACCCTGCACATTGGGGTAGTTTATCTGCGGAATATGCTACTTGTGATTCTGGCCAGCAACAATCCCCAATTGACATAACTAACAGTACTAAAACTGACTTGCCTTCATTACAATTTAATTATCAACAATTTCCATTAGCGATTACTAATAATGGTCATACTATTGATATAGATACTAAAAATGCTGCTGGTTCATTAATAATTGGAGACCAAAGTTATAAAATTATTGGTTTTCATAGCCATTCTCCAAGTGAGGGAGCTATTGATGGTAAACATGCTGACATGGTAATGCATTTAGTACATAAAAGTGATGCTGGTAAAATTGCTGTGGTAGCAGTTTATTTTAATAAAGGTGAGGCTAATCCATTGCTTACCACTTTATGGAATGTAATGCCAAAAGAAGTTAGCGAAGTACAACAATATCATAAGGATATTCAAATAGATATAACCCAAGTATTGCCAACAGATACTAACTATTATACTTACGATGGTTCATTTACCACTCCACCTTGTACTGAAGAAGTCAAGTGGTTTGTATTAAAACAAGCAATGACAATTTCTGCTGCACAATTGGAACAGTATAATGTATTATATTCTAATAATGTTAGGCCTTTACAGCCATTAAATGGACGTAAAATATCCTCTTCTAATTAGTATTTAAAATGTCGGTTTTAATAACCGGCCAATCTTAATTTTGGAGCAATAAATGAAATTTTTCAGTAGTTTACTATCTTTTGCATTTGCAGCGTTTATAGCTTGGCCTTATGTACATGTTTATCAATTAAGTACAGCTATAACTAATAATGACCAACCAACTGTGGAAAAATTAATTGATTTTGAATCGGTTAATAAAGCTCATAAGGAAAATATTGAATGGAAAGTTAATAATACTGTTGGTAATACTAGTAGTTTATTACCAGAATCAATGCGTGGAAGTGCCGAAGCACTAGCTGGAGCATTAGGAAATTTAGCAGCAAAAACTACAGAAATTAATACAAAAAACCTGATGGAACAATTGCGTATTATAGAAGGTTCGCCTTGGGAACAAATGACATTTGCTTTTTTTGAATCTCCAAATAGTTTTATAATTAGATTAGGACAATTAGGTCGTAATCCTATTCATATTAGAATGACTATGCAAGATTGGTATTGGCGAGTAACAGCAATTTATGACTAGTAATAAGCTAGAACAGTTACGCCAACGTTTAGCCCAATTTGCTGCTGTGCGTAACTGGGATCAATTTCATTCTCCTAAGAATTTATCTATGGCTTTAATAGCCGAAACTGCTGAATTAGTGGAACATTTTCAGTGGTTAACAGAATCCCAAAGTTCCCAACTATCTCCTGAAAAACAACAAGCTGTTAGTTATGAATTAGCTGATATATTAATTTACCTAATTCGTATTGCGGATAAACTTGATGTTGATCTAATTGCTGCAGCTGAGTCCAAAATTTTGCTTAATGAAACTCGTTATCCAATCGCTAAAGTTAAAGGTGACGCACGGCGAGCTAGTGAATATTGAAATTAGTTGGATATTTAATCTTTAACATAAGGAGTTGTATATGAAAGTTTGGTGGTTAAGCTGTATATTATTATTTATTACCAATATTGCTAATGCAGAGGCTGTAGAAACAGAATCCCCACAAACAATAAAAATAGTAATTAAGACATTGGTACCCTTTGTTATTCCAAAAGGAAATAATGAATTTGATGGGTTTAGTATTGATTTATGGGAACAAATTGCCAATAAATTAAATATAAATTATGAAATAAAACAAGTAGATACAGTAACAAAATTATTATATGAAGTTAAAAATAATAAAGTTGATGTAGGTCTTGCTGGAATCAGTATGACGGCTAATCGAGAGAAGGATATGGACTTTTCTTATTCGTTTTTCGATTCTGGTTTGCAAATTATGGTTGCAAATAACTCTGAAAAATCTTCTTTTGATGTTGTGATTGATATACTTTTATCTTTTTTCCAGCTTAAAATGTTATTCGTAATTGGTATATTATTAATTACATTATTTATTGCAGGTAATATAATTTGGTTAACTCAAAGACATAGAAATCCAGAAGAGTTTTCTCCTAAATATCTAAAAGGTGTTATGGATGGTTTCTGGTGGGCTGCTGTAACTTTAACTACAGTTGGCTATGGAGATCAAGCGCCTCGTGGATTTTTTGGTCGTTCAGTTGCTTTTTTATGGATGTTTATCGGTCTATTTTTTATCGCATCATTCACTGCTACAGTAACTTCTACTTTAACTTTACATCAATTAAAAGGTAGTATTAATGGCCCTAATGATCTGATTGGGAAAAAAGTTGCTACAGTAAATGGTAGTACAGCTTATAAATATCTAAGAAATAAGGGAATAAGAGTTTATAAACAAAGAACTATTGAAGGAGCATTTTTGCTTTTAGAAAATGGAAAAGTTGATGCTATTGTTTATGATGCTCCAGTTTTATGGTATTACGAATCCCATCAAGGTAAAGAAACAGTTAAGACTGTAGGGCATATATTCAAAAAGGAAAATTATGCTATAGTTTTTCCAACTGGTAGTGCCTTGAAAGAAAAAGTAAATTTAATTTTGTTAGAATTATTTGAAGATGGAAGTTATGAAGATTTAGAAGAAAAGTGGTTTGGTAAGGTTCATTCTAATTTATAGTCAGAGCGACCGCATTAAAATCTTTAATAAAACCACCTCTTGTCCCCTCCTTATTTAAAAAGGGGATTAGAGGAGGTTGCTGAATTAAAAAATGCTATATTTTACTCGTTTTCTTCCTCATCTTCACCATAGATTTTATCTACTTCATCATAGATACTCTCATCTAAATCATTTGCTAATAATAGTTCGGCAATTTCTTTATTTATTACTGTATAAGTACCAATAGGTGGAGCAACAGAAATATTTTTAGGAGCTATTTTATCTTGCACTATTTGTCTAGATATTAATGCTGTTTGTGAACCAAGACTATTATAATCAATAGAAATTGAAAAAAAGGCTCCTGGTTTCAGAAAAGCTTCTGAAAATACTAACAAAGGTTTTTTCTGTTCTTTGGAAAATGATATTAGTTGGTAAATAGCTTGAGTTTTACGGTTATATAATTTTGTATCAGCAAGCATCCATAACCCAGCATAACTATCAGATTTATCAGATAGTTTATCTAAAATAGTATTCGGGTTGGTAACCGCTATTTTTATCAATTTAATTCCCATTTTTGTAGAATTAACCACAGCATCATCAATAATTTCTAAGGAAGCTTCAGGATGAAATGGAACTCCTATTGAGTTGATTTCAGGCAACAGCATTTTAAATTGGGTAAATAAACTAATAGGAGGAATTTCCATGGAAATACCAGTTACATTATCTTGTTTCAATTCAGGATATTTTTTATAATTAATTACCATCGAAAATATAATTGGAATTTTCTTTTCAATATTTATTGTTGTTCCAGCCGCTAAAGAACCAAGACAAATAATAATTGCCGGATTATTAGTTTTTATAAAATTTTTAACTTTTCTTGCATCTTTTTTTCCTTCTATATCAAGTGTTACTATCCTCGCATTTGGAAAACTTTCGGTAAAACCAATTATAACCTCATTCATTTGTTGTAAATTTCTACTTTTTATAAAGGCATAAGTATTTCCAACTGGCTTATTTGTAATAATTTCTTCAATAGGTGGAGTTTTAACACTCACACATGCTGTAAAAAATATAGTAAATACTATGATAAACAACCGTCTTATTTTCATTATTTTCTCCATTTATTCCACATTAAATCCAGTGATACCAAAAAATCTTAAGACTTGTCTATTTGAACCCTTATAAGACATATTTGCAAAAATATTTATCAAATTATCAATATTTTTAGTATTTGGGAATATAACTACTTGTGGATATTGAATTGGATTTAGTTTTTGTAAAATATGCAGATTTTTAACTGCATCTGGATTAATCTTTTTTAATTTATTAAAACTTGTTTTAGTAACTATTGCTGCTTGTACTTGTTCAAATCCAAGAGCCATAATCGCATCAATATCTTTTGACACAGAAACAATACGAATATCATCATTTTTAACTGATAGTCCTGTTGGTAACAGAGTGTTAATATATGAAGATGATATCGCACCAAGTGCTACTGTTGCTAAACTTTTCTTTTTGAGTTGTTGTATATTAGTTATTGATTTTAAAGTCACTAAAACTTTACTAAAATATTTTTTTCCTTTTTTATGTCCAAATAAAATAGATTTCCATTTAAACTCATCTTTCATAGAACTAAAATAATAAGAAGCAACAATGGCTATTTCTGGTTGCAATCTAGGCATTGAACCTTGAAAATCTTTAGAATTAGCAAAAATATAAACCTTTGTATCATTACCTTGCAAACGCAAATATTTTTCTAATCCAGATTTTACTGTTTTTATTTTACTAATTCTAGCTTCAGGATTAAAAATAAAAGTTGTTCCTGCATAAGATAAATGCCAAGGTAATATTACTAATATCATGAATAATACTAATTTAATATTCATTAACCACTCTCTTGTTTTAAATTACCCAAATATATTAAGGGACGATTATGGAGTTATTTATTTATTAACGTAAACAATTAATCCTAATTTATACCATTACATATTAACATTACTTTAAAAACAGAGCAATAGTCCCATCAGTTCATGGAGGAGGATTTGGGGCAAAAAAATGAACAAGCCTGGTAGAGTAGATAAAGTGAAACATAACTGATTTATGATTCTACACATTGACAAACAAACCTAAAATCATTACAATTTAATCTGCATTTAGCTAGGGAATCATGACCTGAAAAGAGCGGTAACCACAGAATACCACTCTGCTAAGTGTTTTTCCCAAATAATCTGTGAAATCCTTTCAATTAACTGCTGTGGAGAGTCATAAAATGACCACTCAAAATTTAATGATCCGTGATTTTCATGGTGCTACAATCCGCCAACGTTCCGATGGGTATTTGAATTCCTAACCGAAGGCTCAGTCTCACTGAATCTAGCACAATCTAAACAATAAGTTGCCCTAGCCAAAGCTGATGAATTGGATAAACAGAAAATTACTGGTAATACTAAACACTTGCTCTCAACGACTTCATAACATTCTGGATATGATATTTTAGAATTACTTAGTATTGAATCTGAAGTTCAACAAGCCTTATTAAATCCCACAATGAAACGAGTCAATTTAAACAGTGCTATAGCTGTCAATAAAAAACTAATCGCACTGGGATTGCAACCAAACATTATGACAAATATCTACTACGAACTAACCAAAAAAGGTCTAAAATACGGCCAATATACAAGACACAAGAATCCATAAAACCTTCCGAACTTCCAGAGGCATAAAATGGTATGACAGCATATTAGAATTATTTCAACCAGCATTAATTCCTAATAAACCAGCTCCTCAAGCAAATTTCCAACTATTTTAAGCATACGTGATTTCGTAGGGGGTAAAAACCTATGTGTCTACTCAGTTTAATCTGATTTTGTATGTAAGTATTTAACAAGTGCATTCTTCATTACTTTCTCTTTACCGGTTTTTAAATCTATAAATTTTATTGGTTTAGGAATCATTACAATATTATAACCTTTTTTCCATAACTTTTAAGTTAATAAATAATACCAAATCTTTTAGATTAAAAAACAATGAACACAATACCTGTTAAACCATTTTTATTGCTAAGTATTATTGCCTACTTTATTATATTACAAATATTATTTCCTACTATCCAAGCTGCTCCACATACACTGATTGATCAATATGCTTATATCGAAAATATTAGTATTAAACTACTATTAACCTTAGTCTTAGC
>JASFYV010000007.1:0-8481 GCA_045046925.1 Candidatus Marithrix sp.
ATCACGGATCAAGAAGGTGAAAAATACTTGTGAGGATTTTAATAAAGCGATAGATTTGGCCTTCCAAAAAGATTATTGAATTTAAATAGTACTATACTCATAAAGCGAATCTCCTTAATACCAAAAATTTTACTTGCATTTTTCATAGATCACAAGTATAATTTTCAGTATTAACTGCTCAAAGTTAATGTTTAAAGCCTGCCTTTCGTATGTGCAATACTTCTGGGCGGGCTTTTCTATTTGAAAAATGTAATTCTATCTTAAGTCTACTTTTAAGTCAAATACATATCTCATACTCCCTGTTCACCAAACGTCTAAATTAAACTTTATTGGCAAATACTCAACTAAAAAATTATGGAACAACAAGCTTTAATTACAATGTATTTAGCTGATGAAACTAAACTTTATCAGGATTGGTTTGCGATATATAATTCTCAAACGGCTGAACAACAGTCATTAGAATCATTGAAAAAACGTTTTAATATCTGGTTTGATAGTCAAAAAAAGGCTTTACAGAATATTATTTGTAATGAATTGGGTGATGAATTTACAGATAAAATTACCTTGATTAAAACTATTGCAACCGACTATTTGCAAGTTACATATGATTTTTCTGCTGATAGTACATTAATAATAAGCACAATTTTAGTAATTGATGGTTATTTAGAAATATTATGTCCAAAAAACCGAATAATTAGCTAAACTTTCAATGACTTGGTAATAAATCATCAGGTGAATTATGAGAACCTTCACTTGGATTCACTAGGAAACTACTCAAATTTTCGCCTAATCTCTGATTACAAGGAGTTTTCATTAAATTACTAGCATCTATAACCTCATCTGGTAATACCATAATAAACCCTTCCATATCTATATCAGGTGAATCTATTCGTATTTCACCATCTATTCCTAATCTTGAAGAAGCATTAATTACACTATTTGTAGAAGCGATAAATTGTTCAGATTTAATATTGATATTGCCACCGTGTCCAGCGTCTGCACGAGCAACTAATCTACTATTATCTAAAACTAAAAATGTGGGATTAGAGATTGAAATATCTCCGCCATTACCAATTCCTGTTCTCACAGTTGTGGTAACTCTAGATTCTTTTAAGTAAATCAAATTGCTGGTGACTATTTCAATATTGCCACCTCCAGAATTGACTGCGGAGCTACTGATTACACTATGATTTATTAAGTTTAAATTTTTGGTTTGAATTGAAATTTCTCCAGAGTTACCAGCATTGCTATTTATACTTTTTGAGTTGGCAAATAACCCACTAATTCCAAGATTAATTTTATTCGGTTCAATAGATGTAGGTTTATCAATCTGATTACTAAAATCACCATCTATTTCTCCAGAAATTGTTAATTTATCAAATGCTTTAATATTTATTAGACCACCATTGCCAGCTCCAAAAGTTGAACTACCAATTCTAGCTCCTTCTATCAGGTTCATTTGTCGAGCTTCTATATCAATTTGGCCAGCATTACCAGCATTGTTAAGCTGTCCTTCAGTACCAGAAAAAATAAAACTCGGTTGATTAACTGCCGACTTTCCATAAGCAAGGAAATTATTAGCCACTTTAATTAAAATTTGGCCTCCATTTCCAATTCCATGCGTATCAGTAGAAATTTCCGAACCATACATTATGAAATTATCTACTTGAATATCTATTATATCGCTATCTTCATCTATCGAATCACCTTCAAATTCGCTATTAATCATTTTCAGGTCACTAGCTCGAATAAAAATATTGCCTGCTCGATTGCCACTAACTCCGATCCAAGCATTATTAGTGGTTATTTTTCCTCGACTTGCGTTTATAATTAGCCCAGTATCACTATTAATGACTTCACCAACAGAGGCAATACTAGCTAAATTTATTCGGCCGGCTTCAGCAAAAAGTTTTAGGGGATATTTAGGATGAAAACTATCTGTCTCATCATTTAATGACATATCACCATTTATATTTAATTCTCCGCCAATCATTGATAAAGTTTGATTTTTAGCTACATAAAGTTTGCTAGTTTGAATATTTATGGGAGCTGGTAAATTGGTCAGAAAACCAAAAGCTTCCACAGGAGCTGTTGTTAATAAACTATCATTTGGATTACGAACATCGAATCGGCCATTTTCTGCTAATCGTAAGTAATCAGCCGTACTAGCGTGAAAGCTTCCTTGTATATCTAGCTTGGCATTTGGACCAAATATAATTCCATACGGATTGAGGAAATAAAAGTTAGCATTGGGAATGGTAGAACGGATTAAACCATTGATATTGGATGGATTACCGCCTGTCACTCGACTGATGATGTTATTGATATTGTTCGAGCCAGAGAATGTGGCAGTTTCTAAGCTATTTAAGTTGAAATCTTGGAAACTATGGAAAAGATTTGTGCCATGTTGTTGGCCTAAATCAGAGGTTATCTGAAAATTTGCTCCAGACAGGTTGATTTGTTGTCCAAGTGTGCCATCAGTAATTACTTCTGCGTTAGAAGAATTACAAATTAATAATAATACGAATATTTTTTTTAACATAATTAATTATAGCATTTCCTAATTGGATTGATTGCTAACTTCTTCTAATCTCTCCTAACTTAGGAGCAATGCCATTAAGTTTAAGGTACAATATGTTTAAAACAGACATAATTGCATCAGCTATAGTGATTGGACGTATCGAAAAGTTCTACACCCCATCAAGTTAATTGTCTGAAATATAAAAGAAAAATTGTTTTCTAATCCTTAACTTAATGGCATTGTAGCTTAGAAAGGGGATATATACAAATTGGAACTACTATAATTTAAGATTTCCAAAGCTTTGAACTATAAAAATCACCGTGTTTTACGTGCTTTTTGGCGTAAGATGGCAGCTTGTCGTTTACTCACTCTGTTAGACTTAGTATTAGACTCAGATTTAGAATTTAAATGTTGTACCAATGTTTTAATCGTTGGATATTGGAATAAAGTAGTTACTGGTATTGTTTTATTTAAAACTTTATTTAACCGTTCTTGAAGTTGAACGATAAGTAATGAATGGCCACCTAAATCAAAAAATGTATCTTCTATCCCAACTTCCTTTAATTGTAATAATTCTTGCCAAATATTAGCAATACTTTGTTCTAATCCAACTTGTGGTGCAACATATATAGTTTGAGAATCTCTTTCCAATTTTCCTGGTTTGGGAAGTGCTTTACGATCTACTTTACCATTAGGAGTAAATGGAAAACTTTTAAGTGCTATAAAAGCAGATGGTATCATATAATCTGGTATTTGTTCAGCTAAAAAATGACGTAGTTCAGTAATATTACTTTTGTTATGTGTTATAAAATATGCGATTAAACGCTTATCGTCTAGAATATCTTCCCTAACAATAACAATTGCATCTTGTATTTGAGGATGTTGCATCAAAACTGTCTCAATTTCTTCCAATTCAATTCTAAAACCACGAACTTTTACTTGATAATCAATACGTCCTAAAAATTCAATATTACCATCTGGATAATAACGTGCTAAATCTCCTGTTTTATATAAACGAGACTTGCTATCATCACTAAATGGATTAGATATAAATTTTTCGGCTGTTAATTTTGGGCGGTTTAAGTATCCACGTGCTAGATTAATACCAGCAACATGCAATTCACCAATAACTCCAATTGGAACTTGTTGTAAATATTTATCTAATATATAAACTTGAGTATTTACGATAGGATGTCCAATTGGTGGTTTACAACCATCATCTATACATTTAGCTATAGTTGTACAAACAGTGGCTTCTGTTGGGCCATAAGCATTAAAAAAATGTCGTTCTGGTGCATATTGAGTTACTAATTCAGGAGAACAGATTTCTCCAGCTACAATGATTGTTTGTAGGTTTGGCAATTTTTCTGATGGAAGAGTTACTAATATTGAAGGTGGTAAAGTTGCTACTGTAATATTTTTTTCCTGTAAAAATTGTAATAAAGGAGAATCTGGCAACAAAGTATCTTTTGTCCCTAAACATAGAGTAGCTCCAGATATAAGTGCCATCACAATTTCTGATATTGAAGCATCAAAATTAAGAGAGGCAAACTGGAGTACTCGACTATCTGCGTGTATTCCAAAAGCATTAATTTGAGCAATGCTAAGATTGCATAATCCTCTATGTTCCAATAAAACACCTTTAGGTTTTCCGGTAGAACCTGATGTATAAATTACATAAGCTAAATTACTAGGCAACATTTTGCTATCAGGATTTTTTGTTTCTTCTTGAGCAATGTCTTTCCATTCACTATCTATACGAATAACAGTTGATAGACGTATTGGTATTAATTTACGTAAATGTTGTTGAGTTAAAAGTATTTTTATTTTAGAATCTTCTAACATAAAAGATAAACGTTCTTGCGGATAAGTTGGATCTAAAGGAACATAAGCTCCCCCAGCTTTTAAAATTCCGAATATACCAACTATCATTTCTATAGAACGTTCTATACATACCCCAACCAGTATTTCTGGTTCCACCCCTAATTTTATCAAATAATTGGCTAATTGATTAGCACGGTTATTTAATTCTTGATAAGTCAGTTGTTGTTCCTCAAAAACTACTGCTATTGCATTTGGAGTACGCTTTACTTGAGCTTCAAACAATTGATGGATACACATTTCCAAAGGTGATTTATTCCAATTTTGTAATTGTTGTTGTTCTTTTTTGGTCAAAAGTGGTAATTGTGCGATAGGTTGCTCAGGATTAGCTATAATCCCTTCTAACAGACATTTATAATGATCGATCATCCGAATAATAGTTGTTTCATCAAACAAATCAGTATTATACTCAATACGTCCAATAATACCTCCATGTCTTTCATCTAATGATATAGTTAAATCAAATTTGGAAGTACCAGTATGAATATCATATTGGTTAATTGTCCAATTTGACTCGATTTTAGATAAAGATGGTTCAAGAATAAAAGCAACTTGAAAAAATGGATTAATATTTAATTTACGTTCTGGGTGTAAAGCTTTTACTAATAATTCAAATGGTAAATCTTCATTAGAATAAGCTTCTATGGCAATTTTTCCCACTCTCTGAAGTAATTGTTTAAAATTAGGATTACCCGATAAATCAGTACGCAAGACTAGAGTATTAAGAAACATTCCAACTATATCATCTAATTCAGCGTGATTACGACCGGCTGTCACCGTACCTATAGAGATATCATCTTGTCCACTATAACGGTATAATAAAATATTAAAAGCTGCTAACAAAGTCATAAAAGGAGTAACTTTTTCTTGTTGGCTAAGTTCTTTGATTGCCGTAGTTATCTCTTTAGATAATACTAAACAATGCCTAGCTCCTTTATAAGTTTGTAACACACTCCGTGGGCGATCTAATGGTAATTGTAATGTAGGTAAATTTGCTAATTGTTGTTTCCAATAGGTTAATTGTTGTTCTAAAAGCTCTTCTGGTAATGATTTTTGTTGCCAAATTGCATAATCAGCATATTGAATGGATAATTCAGGCAATGGTGACAATTTTTTACTGACAAAATCTTGATAAAGAGTTATTAATTCAGGAAATAATACATTATATAAAGATACTCCATCAAAAATAATATGGTGTAAAGTTAAACATAAACGATAATCTGCCTCATTTAAACGGAATAATATTGCTCGAAATAATGGGCCTTTGACTAAATCGAAGGGTTGTTTTGCTGATTGAGTTGCTAAACGTATATATTCATCTTCTTTGGTATTGGCTGGAAATTCACTAAGGTCTACTATGGGTAAATCCCAATTTTTTATCAAAGAAATTACTTGAATCGGTTGTCCATCTTTGTCAGTGGTAAAAGTGGTGCGTAAAGAATCATGACGACATAACACTTCATTTATACATTTTTCTAACACAACAATATCTATTGGTCTGCCCAAACGAATTGTTAATGGCTCATTATAAACAGGGATATCAGGTATAATTTGAGCTAATAACCATAGTTGTTGTTGGGCAAAAGATAGTGGAATATTAGTATAATTAGCAACTGATTCAATAGGAGGTATTTGCAAATTTACTGATTCATGTAAAGGAGTTTCTACTTGTTCTGCTAATTCAGCAATTGTAGGTGATTCAAATAATGCATACAGAGGTAATTCTAATTGGAAGAGTTCGTTTATTTGAGAAATAATTTTAGTTGCTAGTAAAGAATTCCCACCCAAACGTAAAAAATTATCATGCAATCCAACTCGCTCCAACCCTAAAATCTCTGCCCAAATTTTAGTCAAAGTGTCTTCTACTGCCGTATAAAGGTCTGGACGAGTTAAATCTGGTACTGGTAAGGCTTTACGATCAACTTTACCATTCAAAGTAAGTGGCAAATTATCTAGTATAATAAAATGGGCTGGTACCATATAATCTGGTAGCGTATTAAGCAGAAATGGAGCAAGCTTGTCAATAAAAGAATTTTCTAATACTTTCAATATACCCTGTTGTTCAAAGAAATTATTAATTGCATTGCGTAATTTAACATCATCATTTGAACTAGCATCAAATTGAATACCAGCGTAGCCATTATTACCTAACCAAACTAGATTACCTTCTATCTTTAAAGTTTCATTAGTTTGCATACTAGGTAAATTTAGGGATAGAATAAATCTTTGTCCCAACTGACAATCATCTTTCAAGCCTGATATACCTATCCCACCATAAGAAATATCTTCAGTATGTACTTTTTGGATTTTATTATCACGTCCAGTATTAACTAGGCACTCAACACTGCAAGAACCGTGCATTGGTACTCGTTGTTTTGCAAGTTGATACACTACTAAATAAGCAACTAATTTTTTCTCACCTGGAGTATCTTCTCTAGCAATAACCACAGCATCACGTATATCAGGATGTTGATGTAACTTTGTTTCAATCTCTCCCAATTCAATCCGAAATCCACGAATTTTTACTTGATTATCAATACGACCTAAATATTCTATATTACCATCAGGTAAATAACGAGCTAAATCACCAGTTTTGTATAAGCGTGAATTAATTTCATCACTAAATGGATTAGGTACAAATTTTTCGGTGGTAAGTTCTGGACGATTTAAATAGCCACGAGCTAAACCAACTCCACCAATATGCAATTCACCTTTAGTACCGATTGGTATTTGTTGCATTTGCTTATTTAATATATAAATTTGAATATTTGCTATAGGATGCCCTATGGATTCTTTAACAGTTGTAACTAAACGAAGATGATAAGCTCCAACATCACAAACAGTAGTCCATACCGTAGCTTCAGTTGGTCCATACATATTCCAAACAGAATCACTTTCTTTAAGTAATTGATTAGCTAATTCTTTAGATAAATCTTCTCCACCTACTAATATTTTGTTAAGTTTATAATCCCATCCAGCGGCTATTAACAAATGCCAAGTAGCTGGAGTCGCTTGCATAATTGTGGTATTGGAATTAATCATAGTTTCCAATAATTGTGACCCATCACCGGCTATTTCACGACTAACCAATATTAACTTAGCACCCACTATTAATGGTAAATACAGTTCTAATACAGATATGTCAAAAGACATTGTAGTAACTGCTAATAAAACATCATGTTCATTCAAACCAGGGCGTTGACGCATAGTAGTTAAAAAATTTACTACAGCAGAATGAATTATTTGAATACCTTTTGGCTTACCAGTAGAACCAGATGTGTAAATAACATAAGCTAAATTTTCTGGTTTAACATTATTATTTGGATTTGTCTCAATTTGTTTAGAAACTATTTCACAATCAGTATCTAAACAAATTATTTTTAATTCTTGAGTAGGGAAAGTTTTTATTAAATGTTGTTGAGTTAATAAAATTTTTACTTGAGTATCTTTTAACATGAAAGATAAACGTTCTTGTGGATATGATGGATCTAAAGGTACATAAGCTCCTCCAGCTTTCAAAATACCTAATAATCCTATTACCATTTCCAAAGATCGTTCTATACAAATTCCAACTAAGGTTTCAGGTTTCACCTCAAGATTTATTAAATAATGAGCTAATTTGTTGGATTCATTATTAAGTTCACGATAAGTAAGTAGTTGATCTTCAAAAACTACCGCAATTGCATCTGGAGTTTTTTCAACTTGTTCTTCAAATAACTGATGAATACACTTATTTTGTGGATAATCAGTTTTGGTGTTATTCCATTCTGGTAATGCTTGTATTGTAGACATTTAAACTCCTTAAACTAGAAATTAATATTAACTACCTAGTTTTCTCCTGTGCTGAAAAGTAAAAATTTATTTGTTATTATATGAATAATAGGCATATTATTCTAAATAATGGTATATAAATGTAGGATGCAGAATGAATTGTATCAAGATGTAATTCGTAAACTCATTACATCCTACATAAAATATTTGGGTAGTCCTGAATAAAGTAGTGATTTACAAATTTTTAAATAATATTAGCATTATAGTGATGAATAAAAAACCAAATAGCTCCAACATGATTTGAAAGT
>JASFYV010000008.1:0-6002 GCA_045046925.1 Candidatus Marithrix sp.
ATGTCAATAGATGTAAAGGGTTATCTTTAAGGATTTTAATTAAATCAAACTCAGCTAAAAACCTGAGTTTGATTTAATTGAGTTTAGTAAAATCAAACCCTTACAAACACTCATTTTATCACTTTAAAAACTGTCCAAACCATTGTCAAGTATAACTTATATTTTTATAATCTAAATTAATAATTATATTATTCAATTATTTACATAATAATAAATATATTGATATACATATTATTTATTTTATAATTTAAATGTTTTTAAAATAGTTACAACTGCAAGAAGCAATTGCCAAAAAAGTATTTTAATAAAAAGGTTTATAAATAATGTTATAATCCAAGTCGTTTATATACCTTATTTTAAGTAAATGCTTGAATCTAGCCAATCAAGTATCAATCTTTTTTTAAAGATCATTATCTGTAAATACCTAAATTTATGATCACTTGATTAACTTGTTTTATACTATTTTTAATATCAATACGGTAGCCCTGAGATTGCCATAAGATGGTATACCTCATAAAAAATAAATGGAGCAAAATAATTATGTACTCTGATATTGCTAAAGAAACCAATAATTGTGGCATAGAGGATGATGAGGCTTGGTTTATTGAGAAGACTGTTCCAGGGAGACGACGCGGTAATGTTAACCATGGTTTCTTTATTACCAAGATGATACTAAAAGAGCGTACACAGTTTCAAGAATGCTTGATTTTTGATAATCCTCTATATGGACGTGTTCTCGTTCTTGATGGAATCGTACAGCTATCAACCTTTGATGAATATATTTATCATGAGATGCTTGTTCACCCTCCAATGTTTGCACATTCCAAACCAAAACAAGTTCTTATTGTAGGTGGTGGGGATGGTGGAACTCTTCGCGAGGTTTTAAAGCATGATCCTGAAGAAGTAGTGATGATTGATATTGATGAGCAGTTCGTATACGCTGCCGCTAAACATCTACCGAGTCTTAGTGATGGTGCATTTAACGATTCAAGGGTTACGTTGCTTTTTGAAGATGCAAGCGAAGCTTTATTAAGGTATAAAAATATTTTTGATGTAGCCATTATTGATTGCAACGATGCTGTTGGCCCATCAGAAGTACTTTTTGAAGAAGATTTTTACTCAACAGTTGCTCGTGCATTAAAGGATGATGGCGTGTGTTCAGTTCAGGCAGGCTCAATGCTGGATATAGCTTTTCTAAAACAGACTTGTCATCGTATAGAGACTCAATTGGGTCGTACAGCCGTTTTTAGACTAACGATACCATGCTACCATTGTGGGGAATATATGTTCATGGTAGCATCTAAATCTGGAGAGCCGTTTGGGCATGATTCTACGACATTAACTAAACTTCAAGTTAATCGTGAAGTTGTCACAAAATATTGGTCTCCAGTAATTCACCATGCGAGTCAGGTACTTCCTTCTAGTTTTACATTGTAGTGAAGATGAGAAAATTAATTTTCAATGAATATGCTTCTACGTTAAACTCATTAATAGAAATACAAAATACTGGAACTATTCAAGGAAATGGACTTTTTGCAACTTTGTTAATTCCAAAAGGTTCGCTTATTTGGAAACTAGATGAGCCGACATTTACATGGAAAAAGATTGAAGAACTGCCAGAAGAACGATTTAAAGCTTTTAAACAATATGGTTTTCAGTGTGGTGTTGACCGTTACTCGCTACCTGAAGATCAATCACGCGAAATGAATCATTCTTGTGACCCTAACACATGGTGGTCGGGTAGTGATTCACTTATAGCTCGACGCAACATATCTGCTGGTGAAGAAGTTACATATGACTACTCGTCTTGTGACATCGATCTTGTGTTTGAAATGAAGTGTTACTGCGGGACCACACATTGTCGTGGGATAATATCGAACAAAGATTACTTAAATTCTGACTGGCAGGAACAATATGGGTTAAACTTGCCACCCCATGTCCTTGAAGCTATTGGAGCTGTAATCTAACGTGAAGTTGACTATTCTGCGACTAGCTGAGGTTGGAAAAGAGAAAATTTGCAAATTGATTTTGAATAATTGGATTACTTTGAATCTGACGAAAAATATTTTTAGATTAGATTTTAACTTGAAATACATAATATTCATATTTTAAATCTTTGCTGTATCAATGGTTTGTTAGAATGAAAAACAATATAATTAAGACTTCTGTAGTTGAAACTGAAACAATAACCTGCTTACGTGCAGCTTGGTTTCAACTTATAAAGACTATACATCAATCTCTCACAGAGGATGCCAGATTAGAATGTGCCACACATTGTACTGCTCGTTGTTGTCCTAAACCGATAGCATTAAAACGTTCTGAGTCTGCTATAGGTCATGTTGCCATTATGCTGCCGTTCGAGATGGAATATATTCTGTCAAAAACCAATGTCTGCTCCACACAATTTCAACATGCTAGTCTGAAATTAGCTTCTGGTTTTTCTATTATTGACATAGGATATATCACTAGTGCTGTTCCATGTCCCTTTCTTACTTATAATAATAGTTGTGATATACATAATATTCGCCCATTGGATTGTCGCAGCTTTCCTCTTATCCCTATCTTTAACTTGGATGGCACACTAACTTTTCGTGTGGATAAAGAATGTCCGTCAGTAAATACATTTTCTGCTACTTACCAGACTAGATTAAAAAAAATATGGGAAGACTTATTACCTAACCTTCCTATGAACTATCGTATATTATATAATAAGTTGTAGGTTATTGATCAAAGTGAAGGAATAAAGAACATATTACATATTGTCCTTTTATTTAAGATCATATTAAAAGCCATGCTTCTATTTAACTATCAAGACGTTCTTAACTTGCTATACCTATGAATAAAACAATTAAATTTAAATTAGTTATAATTCAACTAACCTTAATTTTCAAAAAATGTTCGAACTATTGAAGTAACTTGGTATGTTTTTCCAAAACTTCTGTTAGAATAAGCTTCAACTTAGGATCATAATTTCCTTGTTGTTCTAAAAAATCTAAATTTTCTTTCCAATACATATCATTATCTTCTATAAATATAGCTTTAGATAGTATTAATGATACATTGCTTATTCGTTCATAATCAAGTGCTTTATCAAAGGTTTTACAATGCTGAAGTATACCTGCAATATGAAGGGTAGTCATGGTTCGAAGACATTTTTCACATTGACAACAATTATAACGATTATCTGTATTCCTATAACAAACTCGTAAATGTTTAAGAGCAATGTCAGATTTCGCAATACGCCATTGTATTTTCTGAGGTCTTGTTGCTTCAGAACCATCATCAATAAATTGGGTAGATTCTGTTGACCATAGTGGAGTTATTAAATTATGGTTTCCCCATATTCTTATTCGGTTACAACCAGAATAGGTCATATCGCTTGCAAAATATATATATTTAAAAAGTGGTGATAACCATAATCCTACACTAGCAATACAAGCTCCATGAGACCAATCCCAATCAATATAACGATCAGTGATTATTTTTAAATTAGTTGTAACAAAAATTAGTTTTAAATTAAAAGCATTGGCAATTTCTTGCAGATGTTTCGATATATTTACAAGTACATCTGTATTATCTGAAATTGTATCAAATCCACTATGAGCATAGATAAGATGAGAAATTCTTCCGTCTCCTTTCTCATTGTCTAAATTTTTCAGAAGAGTATAAAAAGAATCCACTCCACCAGTAAAAAACATGGCTGTTGCTGAACCTCTGAAATTTTTACGAGATGGTTTTTTAGTAGCTTGAATTTTTAATTGACTAGAAATTTCTTTAAAATGTGTTTTCCATATATTTGCAAATTGATAAGCTCCACTCATTAAAAGTCGTTCAGACATTTCTCCTTCAATAATCATTGGCTTATCTTCTTTAAGAGAAACTCCAAGCATAGCGACAAATAATGGATCATGTCGATCTGGTATAAATTGATTTAGTTCTTTAGGGAATTTGTACCATAAAGTATCATATTTACCATCGGGTAAATCACTTATTTTGGCCGAAATAGTTACGAAGTTGCCTTCAATAGTACGGTTTATTTTTTCTATTTTCATAGTAATATTTTGTTCTAATATTATATAATTTATTCCAAGTATGAATCCAAAACTACTGGTACAAGTTCTTTAGTAATATAAATGTTCTCTTTGAATGATAATAAAGACTCGTCAACATATTTTTTTTGTAACCATCGAATTAATACTTTAGGAAAATTAAAACCTGCAACATGACTAATTGGATAATGTCCAGAAATTCTACAATTCATTTCAGTTACATAAATATCATTGTTCACCATAAAACAATCTACTGATAAAATACCTTTATGGCCTATTTTTTTACTCAGTAACATAGAAATTTTTTTAAATTTATCTGCATTAACTGTGAGTCCAATATCAGTTTCACCAGCTCTCATAGTAACTTTTTGCTTAACAAAACATTTAACAAACTCTAATTCTAAATTATTTAATACGTCGATACCAAATTCTTTACCAATAATCTTTTCTTGCATAATTATTGGCTGTTTTTCAGTTAAACTCGACTCATATTTCATATATGAATTAAAAATATCTTGTTTTGATTTTTTATATAAAACTTTTAATTCATTTTCATTATCCGCATAATATATTCCCAATGAAGCCATTCCCCACCTTGGTTTAATCACAACAGGATAGTTTGAATTACCTATCTCTATGGCAGAAATTGTATTATTAATTGTCAAATATGTCTTAGGAGTTGTAATATTATTTTTTGATAAAAATTCATATGTCAGCCATTTATCATTACAAATCATAATAGAGTTATAAGGAGCTAATATTAACTGTATTCCATTTGTGGAAAACATATTTTCATTTTTTGCTAAAACCAATAAATCTATATCAAATAATGAAAGAACCGTTTCTATATGTTCTTGAACACAATATTTAACAATAGAGCTTACATAATTGTCATCATAAACTAAAGGTGAAATAAAGTAGTGATCTGCTTTTTTTAAAGCAATAGACTGTTCACTGTTGGATGCATAAATTTTACCATTACTTCCTATTGCATCTTTAAAGTACTTAACCAGATAAGACCTTCGTCCCACAGATGTTAATAAAATATTCATATACAATTATTTCTTTATAATTTCTGATAAATTATCTATTGCTTTTTCAATATCTTTATCACAAAAATATGAAAAATGTTCTTTTAATAGATCAATAGAAAAATCCCACCACTTTAGCTCTTCTAGTCTTTTAATTATAGTCTTTTCAAATCTATATTTTAAAATATTTGCAGGATTTCCTGCTACAATTGCATATGGTGGTACATCCTTAGTTACAATAGAATTTGCTCCAATAACTGCTCCATCTCCGATTTTTACACCTCTTAAAATAGTTGAACCTGTACCAATCCATACATCATTTCCAATCTCAACTTTTTTTGCAAATCTATCATATGGTTCTTTAAAATTTTTTGGTTTTATTTGATAAAAAGGATTGTACAAAAAATCATGTGAAGTTATATAGTTATAATTATGCTCTCCTGGTCCTATGGAAACTCCCCATGATATTGAAGAAAATTTTTTGACTTTAGAATAAAGTATTGTTGTAAAAGAACCAGTGTAACTATAACTAGAAATTCTTGAATGGTAAATTAAATTATTTCTATCAATTTTAACAAAGTTACCTAATATTGAATTTATTACTCTACTATTATTGCCTACAATACAACTATCACCTAATTCCGACTTTTCAATTTTAGAGAAATCATAAAGGTTACAATTATTACCTTTTATAGAATTTGTAAATTTATAACAGAAATTCATTTATTTTCCTGGTAGTCCTAAATATAGTAGTGATAAGTTTGTCAATATATTAATTTCCCAATTCTTTAATTCTGATAATAATTTGAAACTATAATGTAAATATCTTGTAACTACCTACCATACCCATGCCAACTATTTTAAATATTTATCAATAAGTTATAAATTTGTTATAATGCCATGTTTTTAGTATAAGAAATGT
>JASFYV010000009.1:0-12934 GCA_045046925.1 Candidatus Marithrix sp.
TTACTTATTTGTCTTTGGGCTTTTACATTTTTGGCAAATTGAGTTCATTTCTTTCATTTGTCTATTTTACCAGTAATTATAGTTTAAGCCCAGTACCCGAAAATCCAGCGGAGGCAAAAAGATGCCACGATGATTTAGGCATTATCCTGATGAACCGTTTCACTTTTGCTCCGCTTATCCCAAATCGCTATAGTGCAGGTTACACTCAGGATAACCAGTTATTGAAGCGGTATTTAACTGAATTGTAAAATGGCTATACAAAATATTAAAACTAGTCAGGATGATGAGGATTTCTCAGCCAATTATCAAAATCTTTATAAGGTAAAGGTAGACTAAAGAAATAACCTTGAATTTCATCACATTGGTGTTTTTTCATGAAATCTAGTTGAGCATTAGTTTTTACTCCTTCTGCTACAACTTTATTATAAGTCCCAAACTAAATTCAATAAATTTATATTTTTAAGTTGATCAATAACTGGGCAATCTGGACATCCACTAGTACTTGGAGGATTAGAGCAATCATTACATTTTTTAATAGTATTTCTTACATTATCAATTTCAACATTTAACTTTTCCATTTCTTCTATCTTGCTACTAATAATATTTGAAATTTTATTTAATTTCATCTCGACCAAAGAACTACTTTCAGCACCAGTTTTACTATTTTCCCTTATTTCTACTATTTTCCTAATAGATTCAATAGAAAATCCTAATTTTGTTAATCGTAATATAACTGATAATCTAACTATATGGTTTTCGGAATAAAGACGAGTACCACGTTGAGTTCTAATCGAAGTTAAAAGTCCTTGATCTTCATAATATCTTATTGAACGAATTGAAGTAACAAGTTTTTTTGCTACTTCACCAATCTTATAAGTATTTACTTCCATTATAGATTTATATTCCAACTAAGGTGGCTTGATAACCTTTAGACTTAATAAATCCCAATAAAAATGACGAATTTATTTTATCTAAATTATAGTAAATCAGAAGAAGATGTTCTTTATTAAAGCGTGGAGCAATAACTCCATCTATGGTTCTGAGTTGTGATTCAACTTCATGCTGTTGATTTACATTTAGATTATCATGAATATGAAACATTATATCAGTTGCTTGCATAATTTAACCATTTATCTTACGTTAACGAAAGATTTATTATCTACCGTAAACGTAAGATTGTCAAGTTTTATTTAATAAATTTAGCAATCAATTGTTTGTCTAATATTTCTGTAATATATTCAATTGGGAAATGCTAAAGTATAATAGCTATTGTAAATTAACTCGCTATTCGTTGCCGTACAGCTTCATACAAAAAAATTCCAGTAGCTACTGATATATTAAGGCTTTTTACCTTACCAAACATGGGAATACTAGCGGTCATATCACAAGTTTCTTTAGTTAAATGCCGCATACCATTACCTTCAGAGCCTAATACTAACGCCAAAGGCCCAGTTAGCTTAGTCTCAAATATACTGGCTTGGCCATTTTCATCAGCACCAACCAACCAAATTCCTTCTTCTTTTAACCAATTCATGGTTCTAACTAGATTAGTAACTTGAATTAAAGGAACATTTTCTGCTGCACCAGTGGCTACCATGCGTACTATGGAAGTTAATTTACATGCCCTATTTTCTGGAACTATCACAGCATGAACTCCACTAGCTTCTGCTGTTCGTAAACAAGCTCCTAAATTATGTGGGTCTTGAATTTCATCTAACACTATCAGAAATGGTGGAACTGTTAATCCAGTAAGAATCTCTGCTAAAGTAGCTTTATTTTTAACTGGCAAAGGTTTACAACGAATAACAATATTTTGATGCCGACCATTATTAGTCAATTTATCTAAGGTCTTTTTTGCTACATTATGGATAACAATATCATGTTGGGCTGCCTGTTTTAGTAAATCAGTGGCTTTAGTATCATCTTGTACCCATACTTCCATAACCCGAGTTATATCATTTTCAAAAACTTGTCGTACTGCACGGATACCAAAAACTTGTTCATCTTTTTTCAATCTGATTACACCTTGGTTAATTTTCCTAAATAAAAAATCTATAATAAAAGAATGAATTGCATCTAAATTAAACTTATTTGATGCAATTTGTAAACTTATTACATCCTATCTTAAATCTATTTTACAGTTTTCATAATTTCAGTCATTAAAAATTTTAAATTTGGGACAAATTGTTTATCTAATGATTGATATATTTAAGTTAATTAAGAATTACCATTCCATTTTGTTTTAATTTCTTCATGATGTAAAGCTAACCATTGCAAAGCAACAATAGCTGGTACAAAATGTATTTCATTATTTGCTAACATATCCAAAGCTTTAGTAAGAGAAATTACATGAACTTTAATATCTTCACATTCTGAAACTACTCCATGAATTCCATGTGCTTGAGAAGCATCAACTTTACCACAAAATAAAGCTGTTGTTTCATTAGTGCTACCTGGACTAACAAAAAAGTCACTTATATGAATAATATCTGATACTTGACAACCAATTTCTTCTTTGGTTTCTCGATATGCAACTGTATCAATTTGTTCACCAGTTTCTATAATACCAGCTACAATTTCCCATAACCAAGCACCTTTTGAATATCCAATAGCTCCAGGTCGAAATTGTTCAATTAACACTACTTGATCGAGAACTGGATCATAAGGCAATATAGCTACCGCATGACCTCGTTCTAATACTTCACGTAATAATTCACTACTCCAGCCACCAGCAAATAAACTATGCTTAAGTCGATAGCGTACTAATTTAAAAAAACCTTCATAACAGGTAATTTTTTCGAGTATTTTAACATCCATTTTAATTTAAATTGTTTCTATTATTTGAGGTAGTTATTTCAATATTTATGTTGGATTAATTTTAATATTATTAATATCTTAATTAAGTATTAATCTAATAAAATTGGGTATAAAAAATTAAAAACTAAACTTTTAAGTATGATAGAATAATACCATTAAATTACCACAAGAAATTCTCCTACAAAAATTTAGATAAAATTAAGAGGTAATTATGTTTGAATCATGGAATACAAATGTAAGTTATGAAGTGATAGTAGCTGGCATAATTTTTATACTTGCCATATTGTTACGCAAATTATTTGCAAAGGTAATATTAAAACAGTTAAAAAATATCGTCAAAAATACTCAAACTAAAGTTGATGACAAAGTTTTTAATGCGTTAGAAACTCCGCTAAAATTTATTTTTATTGTATTAGCTTTTTATGTAATTACGGTCGTGTTGGATTTATCCACTGAGCTTAATGAATTTTTTATTCAATTATTCAGTAGTTTAGTTGTATTTACTATATTTTGGTCTATTTATCGTTGTATAGAACCATTTAGTTTTATTATGGATGACATAACTGATGCGTTTGGTGCTGAACTGACTCATGCTTTAAAAAACTTATTTATTAAAGGGTTGAAAATTTTTATATTACTAATGGGATTGACCGCATTTTTAAACGAATGGGGAATTAATATCTTTGCATTATTGGCTAGTTTAAGTATTGCAGGAGCTGCGATAGCATTTGCAGCTAAAGATTCCTTAGCTAATATTTTTGGTTCTTTTACAATTATTTTTGATAAAATATTCAAAAAAGGTGATTGGATTATGACCCCTGAAGTTGAAGGAACAGTGGAAGAAGTTGGTTCACGAGCCACTAAAATTCGCACTTTTTCTAAAGCAGTGGTGACAATTCCAAATGCTACATTAGCTAATTCAGCAGTGATTAATTGGAGCCGTATGACTAGTCGTCGTATTAAAATGCGAATTGGGTTGGAATATAGAACTAGTCCTAAACAAGTTACTAATATAATTAAAAATATTAAAAGTTACTTACAAAATAATTTAGATATTGAAACTGATTCATCAAAAGCGATTATTTTAGTACATTTAATGGAATTTAATGAAAGTTCAATCGATATTTTGGTATATTATTTTACTAAAACAACTAGCTGGCAAAATTGGATGCGAGTAAAAGAACAAAACTTACTTAAATTTATGGAAATTATAGAAGAAGAAGGAGCGTCATTTGCGTTTCCTAGCCAGCAAATTTATGTGGAAAAATTGCCGGATAATTTACCTAAATTAATGTAAATAATATATATTATTTTTAGTTCTAATGTCTTGACTAGTTAAACACAAATGGCAAAATATTTAAGGATATTTGTTACATATCATGAAGTAATAATAGTGATAAAATATGTTATCCAATTATAATTATTAAACTAAAATTCAATGGTAAAAAAGTGAATGAATTAACCTTATTATTATGTGGAAAACATGAACATCTTGGAGAATTGTCTCAAATTTTAGAACAACTTGGAAATACAATAGATAATTTCACTCCTCGTTGTTTTAAATTTATTTCTGAGAATAATTCAAGTGATATTACAACTTTTGGGCCTTATTGTGGAAGAACAATTTTAGAAACAGCATGTAGTATTTTAATCAGTAGAATTGATCCTTTTAGAGTATTACTTGTTAAACGTAATCAAGAACAACCAAATTATAACCCAGCAATTCGACATAAAATAGCAATTCAATGGTCAGGTGATGTTATTACAGATCAAAAACCATTACCATTAGAAAAATTAACCTATGATAAAGTAAGCCGTGCTTTATTAACCGATCATATAGCACAAATTTATTGGGGACCGGCTTTTACATATTTAATTGATAATATTAGAGATAGTAATGAAAGCGAATGGTTAAATGAACTTACACAACTTGATCTTAGAAATGAATCTAATATCGTTGATTATTTTAGAACAGAGGCAAATGAGCTTTATTCTTCGCTTTCCAAGGGAATACATCAGGAATTTGTTATTCCACAAATATCAATATATGACAATGAGACAATAAAAATCCTTTTGTTAAGAACTATTTGTTTGGTCACAAAAATGGCATTAGTTAGTCATTGTATCCCAACAATATCCGCAAATATAGATTTAAATGTGTGCTTAGGTTATTCCAAAAAAATAGAAGAACAGGTGAGATTATAAATGTTAGAAGAAGAAATAGAAGAACAAGGAACACTTATTCTTGCAGCAGAAGATTGTCCACCAGATTTATTTAAAAAATTGCATAGATTTTCTCAACATGAAGAAAGAATTATTTTAAGTTTAGTTGCACATGGACCAGTATTATTGCGTGGTGGAAGAGGTAGTGGAAAAAGTGCATTATTTAAAGAAGCTCATAACAGAATCAAAGAAAAAAGTTCTACAACTTTTAGTGTTTATTTAAGTTTGAGAAATCTACCATTATTACGTAGTCAAGGTGTGGAATATGAAGAAAAATTTTGTGAATTGCTTATTCAATCTATAAATTTAGCACTAAAAGAAAACAAAAAACATCCCTCTTTCTCTGCAACTCCTGCTGTTAATAATATTCAACAGAGTTTAGTCAAACTTAGTAGCAAACTAAAAAAGAGAATTGTTCTATTCTTTGATGATGCTGCTCATTTGGGACGAGAAACTTCTTTAACAGAATTTTTTGATATTTTTAGGATTTTATCAAGTAGTAGTATTTCATGTAAAGCAACTATATATCCTGGTATAACAAAATTTGGTACTCGTTTTGATGTTTGTAATGATGCAACTGTTAGAAATATTTCTAGAAATGAAAATTCCGAATTTTTTGCTGCATTTTTTTTAGATGTTATGAAAGCTAGATATCCAAGCTTGTTAGATGATAACAAAACATCACATGCTTTTGACAAAATACAGTTAGCTACCTTCCTAGGAAAAACTGTTGTTGGAAACATGAGAGCTTTTATATTTATATGTAATCAATTGCATGAATCACAAAAAAATGGATTGCCTGAATTAACTCGTTGCTTAGTGAATATGGCGAGCGATTATTATTGGCCATTGTTAGAAGAATTGAAACCAAAATTAGGTATTTATGAATTATTAATTAATCCAAGTATTGAACTTGCTGAAAAAATTTTTGATACCACAAGTAAAGCTAATTCAACTTCAATTATTATTCATCGAGAATTAATGCAAAAGTTTGTTAAACCACTTGAAATTTTGGAATATGCAGGATTTATATCTCGAAGAGAAGTTTCAATAGCTATGAAATCAGGAGGACGTGGCTCACGTTTTACATTAAACTTATGTAATTTATTAGAAATAACTCACGGAAAACGTTTAACATCAGAGTTATTTGCGACTTGGTTAAAAGAAGATCAACCTGCTGAAATACATATTAACAGCCCTATTTTAGATATAAAGATACCAGAATTATCCTCAGATAAGGAACTTTCTATTTTAAATTTGCCTATAAAATCATTAATTAAATCAAAAGCATATCCTTATGGATTGACAGCGACAAAAATTGAAATTCTGCAAAAAGAGCAAATTAAAACAATAGGAGAATTGGCAGAAACTTCAGATGAACAGCTCCGTTCTTTGCCAACTATTGGTAAAAAATATTTAAAACGGATACGTGATGTACTTGGACAAGCTATTTGGATGTAAATAAAATTGTAATGGTCTGATTTATTTTGAATGAAACGTTATTAGAAATAACATAAGCTAAATATGTATAACATTGTTTTCCACCACATTTACAAATATAGTTTAATTTTTTAGATAACAATTAAACTATTTGTTCATCTTACTTAACCATAAATTAAAGGAGTATTGTGTGTTATGAATAAATACCTTTGGATTATATTAGCTGTGTGTCAATCCATAGCTTATGCTCAAGATGACTATCCATGTCCACAATATAGCTCTCCTTCGCCTGATTGGTGTAACAATGGATTAATTGTTCCATCAGAACCAAGTGAAAATGGTTGTTACAATCCTTCTACTTGTTTACGGCTAGAGGATTATTATAGCAATCTTGAAAAAGCCAAACTTATAGGTTGTGAAGCTGGTCATATTACGGAAGATTCGCATAAAGAAGCCTATTTTTCAGATGGAATTTTATCAATACCTTATGTTGGGCTAGATTTTACACCTGGTAATATTTTAGAAGCACAATTGCAACTAGCAGAAGATGGGCGATGGGATTTACTTAGTACTAAATCAGGATTATCTGGAGTAAAAGCGGTTAAATTTGGTCACTATTTTGGTATGTGTGGCGGCTATTGTCAAACAGAAGTGATAATTACTGCAACAACAATTACTTTTAAAAAGTCTGGTTGGCAACAATTTTTACCAGAAATAACCATAAAAAGTCAAAATACCAAAGAAGACTGGACTGATTTAATTGGCTTAATTGATTATCCAACTTTTGCAGCATTACCGTCGGTTCTTGGCTGCCCAGATTGTGTGGATCAAGGAGGATATTTTATTGAGATACATTATGAAGAAAGGCAAAAACGAATTGATCTGAGTATTAATGCAGGAATAGAAGCATTATTTACTAAATTAAATGAAATATTGACTAGTCAGGAATTAGTTTTGCAAACTATTAATGACTGAGCTAAATACAGTTTCAATTTATAAATATCTTTAAATGTTTAATGGATAACAATTTCAGGGGTAATCACTTTACCATAATTATGCGTAATATTAAGTTAGTATACCGAAATACCAGTTTCGATAAGAGGATTTATCTATGAATATGAATAAACTCAAGTTTTATTTTGACTCATGTAATCGTTTACCACCATCATTACGACATAACTATATTTTTAAAATTATTATAAGTGCATGTTTTGCCCCTTTTTTAGTTTTACTGACAGTATTTATATTTTTACTAGTAATACCTTCTTTTAACATATTTTTCTTATTTATAGCGGTCTCTATATTAACAGTAATAGGAACTTTAACTTCCATATTTTTTTTAAAACAGTTATTATGCCCAATTACCTTGACAGCAAATACTTTACATGATGCTCTTAATGGAGAAAAAACTTCCAAACTACCAATTGATTTTGGGGATAATGTTGGCCAGTTGATGACTGATGTACAATATGCAATTGATAAGCTTGAATCATTTGATAAATCAATGAAAAAAACCTCAGCAATAGATCCATTAACTGGTATTTTTAATCGTCAAATTGCTGAACATCGTTTATTACAGGATATGGCTAGAGCTAGACGTGAAGAAAGCCAAATGCTAGTTGCTTTAATTAATATTGATCATTTTAAACAGTTAAATGATAAATTTGGCTATAGTTTAGGAGATGTATGCTTAACTCAGATTGTTGCAACATTGGAAGAAAATATTCGAGACGGCGATTGGTTAGCTCGTTGGTCTGGTAATAAATTTTTAATTGTATTATGGAATTTTGATCATAAAGCAACTATGATGGTATTAAAACGAATTCAACAAGAAACAGTTAAAACTCCTATGGGAGAATTATTAAAATTCAGTTTAAGTATCGGAGCTTGTGAATATAAAGGAGAGACAGATTTAGATACTAAAACTGATTTGGAAATGTTACTAATCCATTTGGATGAAGCTTTATATCAGGTTAAACAGAATAACCGAGGTGGTATTTTATTAGCCGAATAAAGGTCTAATACTAACAAATTTAACAGGAGTTTGAGATGTCTAAAATTCAAGCCCAACGGACTAATCGTAAAAAATATAATAATACAGGTAAACCAATTAAATCTAGTTTACAAGAAATAGTACTAATGTTTTTCTATTTCATTGGGCTATATTTATTTATTTCATTATTTACTTATTATGGTGGTGATCCAGGTTGGGGACGTAGTGGTTCAGCAGAAGAAATTCAGAATATAGGTGGCATGGTTGGAGCTGTATTTGCGGATATATTTTTAAATTTATTTGGTTACTTCGCATACTTGTTTCCTATCATGGTTGGATATATGGGATGGTTAATTTATAAAGGTAGACACCATGAAATTTTCTCAGAACCAAAAAATCTATTAATCCCTAGCATTGGTTTTTTAACCACTTTAATGGCCGGTTGCGGTCTTGCTATTGTACATTTTACTTCTGAAAATACTTTATTGCCAACTCATGCTGGTGGTATTTTGGGGCAATGGGTTGGTAATAGCTTAGTTGCAATGGTTAATCCTTTAGGAGCAACCTTAATTTTGTTGGCATTGTTCTTCACAGGTATTACTTTATTGACAGCTTTATCTTGGATGCGGTTGGCAGATGTTGTTGGTTATTATACTTTAATATGGTTGCCAGTGATTAAAGACTATATGAGTACTCAATTTTTACCTTGGTTGTCAATTAATACGAAAAAAACCTTAAAAACAACTACCAAAATATCCAAAATTGCGGGGACTAATACCAAAAAATGGAGCAAAACGGCTTATAACCGTTGGCAAAAACGTAGAATTGAATGGCGTGAAGAAAGGAAACAGTATGCAGAAGAATCAATGTACGATGATGAGTATGAAGAATATGATGAGTATGAGGATGAAATTGAAGATAAAAAATATGTGGAAAAACCTCTTCATTCATTAGTTAAAAAACCAACCATACCCTTACCATCATTAAAATTATTAGATGCAGCACCTAACGTTACTAATCCTCCAACTATAAAAATATTGTCACAACGAATGACTGATGCTTTTGCTAATATAGGAATTGATGCTGAGATTATTTCAGTCCAACCAGGGCCAGTTTTAACAACTTATGAAGTAAATCCAATTACTCCAATTAATACCAATCATCTTGATGATCTTGATATTGCTTTAGCAGAATCTTTAAAGATAGTAAAAGTGAAAACTATTGAAAATCAAGGTGAAACATTGCATATTGAAATTCCTACTTGGAAACGACAACCAATTAATTTATGTGAATTGCTTAACTCATCTGAATATCAATCTAATTTATCTCCATTGGCAATCGCTTTAGGTAGAGATATTGGTGGTCAGCCAGTAATCATTGATTTAACTAGAATTCCTCATATTTTAATAGCAGGCAGTAATAATACCGAAAAAAATACTGCAATCAATACTTTTATTTTGAGCTTATTGTATAAATCTTCTCCAGAAGCAGTACGGTTATTATTGGTAGATAATGCCACTAACGATTTAGCTATATATACTGATTTACCACATTTATTAGCTCCAATTGTCACTGATGTTCAGCAAATTCCAAATATTTTGACTTGGTGTGAACAGGAAATGGAACATAGATATAAACTTATGGCTAGTATTGGAGTGCGTGGAATAGATGATTATAATCAAGCTCAATTATTACAAGCTGAAGTAGAAAATATCAATGAACCTTTGCCTCATATTATGATGATTATCAATGAATTATCCGAGCTGATGGTAACTGGAGTAGAAACAAAAATAGAACAGTCGATTACTAGTTTAACTAGAAAAGCTAGAGCAGTTGGAATCCATATTATTTTGGCAACCCAATATCCTACAGTAAATGTGATAACTGGTTTAATTAAAAATAATGTGCCAACCCGTATCGCTTTTAAAGTTGATAATAAAAATGAATCACGTACTATTTTGGGTCAAGTTGGAGCGGAAGAACTGCTTGAACAAGGAGACATGTTATATATGACTGCTGGTACCGGAACGCCTGTGCGTGTGCATGGAAGTAGCGTTTCTAAATCTGAAGTAGAAAATGTGGTAGCTGATTTAAAATCTCGTTCTACTCCTGTTTACGTTGATTTTACCGATGTTTTAGTTAAAGAAGATAGTTAAAATATGAAGTTATGCAATCCAATATGAATTTTCCCATGTCAGATAAAACTGCTTTTATTAAGGCATTACGTCCATTTTCTTTAATAGTAGCTATAGCAACTTGTGGTCTTGGTGTTAGCTTGGCTTTATTAGAAGGAGCTGAAAATACTTTTTTAGCATGGTTAGTAATGATTGCAGGGATTTTATTACAAATAGCGGTTAATTTAATCAATGATTATAGAGATATAAATAACCATCAATTTAGCCCAATCCAACAACAAGCGATTAAATATAATACTCGTATCGGCTGGTTAGTTATGTTTCTCGCTATAGTGCTTGGATTATATATGGTGACTATTAGAGGGTGGCCATTGTTATTACTGGGTATTATCGGGATATTTGGTGCGTGGGGTTACACTGGTGGTCAAATAAATTATAAAGCTCGTGGGCTTGGTATCTTATTAGTTTTTTTATTTATGGGAGTGTTATTAATCGGTGGTTCGTATTACGTTGTCATAGGTGAATATCATTGGAATATCTTCTGGCTGTCATTACCTTTCAGCTTACTTTCATCATTATTGTTATTAAGCAATGAGTTACGAGATTATGAAGAAGATTTAGCTACTGGTATTAAAACATTAAGCGTTCGTTTGGGTTATGAGATTGGAGTAAAACTTTATTATTGGTTAGTGGCATTGATTTATATCGTTAGTGTATTGCTTTACCAAGTAAAAATGCTGCATGGAGTAGTTTTATTATTAATCACGATGCTGGTTTTATGGCAACCTTTAAAATTGTTAAATTCTCCTCAACCACAAAGATATCGTTTAACAGCTTTAACTGGACGGTTTTATTTCATTTATAGCATAACTTATATTGCAACAATTTGGATGCCATTACCATGAATCAAGACCTTATACTTGCCATAGCATTGCCAGTTACTCTGTTTTCTATTATGTTTGGCATGGGTTGTAATTTAACTCTTAATAATTTTAAAACAGTGTTCCAACTCCCAAAAACAATATTAACTGGGATTATATCGCAAATGTTGTTATTACCAATGTTAGCTTTTGCAGTATTATATCCATTAGAACTTCCAGCAGAAATATTAATAGGATTCATGATTTTAGCATTAAGTCCTGGTGGCACTACATCCAATATGTTCTCTTATTTGGCAAATGGTAATCTTGCGTTATCCATCTCTCTGACTGCCATTGTCAGTGTAATCACACCATTTACTATTCCATTGATTGCTGGTTGGATATTAGCTTCACAACTAGACTCATCCATGAATATTCAGCTACCTTTTTTACCAACTTTAGCTAAACTATTAGTTGTTACAGTAATTCCGGTAATATTGGGAATGGTATTGCGGCATTTTAAAGCAAATTTTTGTAATCGTTATGAATTTTGGCTGACACGGATTCCTTTAATTATGTTGCTATTAGTCATTGTTGGAATCATTCTACAAAATTGGCAGAAAATGCCTTATTTTATTAGCCAAACTGGATTACCAGCATTATTATTAGCTACTTTAGCACTTATTATGGGATATTTCTTTGCTCGAGCCTTGCGGAGAAGTAAACAAGATTCCAGAACTATTGCTATCGAAACCTCAATTCAAAATGGTGGTACAGCGATTTTAATTACGGGAACTATCTTACAAAATCCAACAATGACCATTGCACCAGTTATGTACGGTATTTTGATGCTGATACCAATCTTTATTTATCTGCTTTGGTTAAATTATAATAAAGCAAACTGATAAAAATCATATATTTAATAGGACTTACGCATTGACAAGAGTATTATAATGTGAATCATCCAAAAAAATTATAGAAAAGAATCAAATGAGAGAAGTCGACCATCAACAGCAATCTGTATCTTATCCATGTATATATCCTGGTTAATTACACACTTCATGTAGGATGTAATGAGTTTACGAATTACATCTTTCGAGTCACATTAGATACACGATTTATGCAATTCATTCTGCATCCTACATTAGATGTCTAATGTGGATGATACAGTAATGATATGGATTTGGTAGCATTTGGTCAGGAAAACATCACTGTATAGCGTTTCCCGTTTGTATAAAGCACATAAACCACCCCTTTTATCCCCTCCTTATTTAAGGAGAGGATTAGGGGAGGTTGTATTTAACTAAATCGGGAAATGTTATAGTTTGCAAATTATTTAATGAAGTTTATCATTATTCCTAGTATAAAATATCGTAACTACCTACCATGTAAAAAAGTATGTACAAAAAAGTCAAAAAATAGTAAACTAAAGAGATGAAAGACTTACCAAACGACATAGACTCACT
>JASFYV010000010.1:0-5009 GCA_045046925.1 Candidatus Marithrix sp.
TACTTATTTGTCTTTGGGCTTTTACATTTTTGGCAAATTGAGTTCATTTCTTTCATTTGTCTATTTTACCAGTAATTATAGTTTAAGCCCAGTACCAAAGAACGTTTAGCTGGTAAAAAATTAAAGTCAACTTTATAACCAATTTTTTTATAGGCTTCTGTCAAAATTTTTGCCGATACAATATGAATTGCTTCATTTTCAACAGCAGATATTGTAATAACTTTATCTGAATTTTGGGCTATAGTTGGTTGTGCTCCCAATATGGAAAAAATTATAATCAACCATGTTACGTTATATTTTAATATTCAACATATTATTATTTAGGACTACCATTATTTCAATAAAGATAGTTATAGCAATTCTTAATGAATTTCAATATAAATTATTTAATTCATATAGATATATTATAGTCAATTAAGAAATGCTATAATTTAACCATTGCATATTATAAATTACTTAACCTCTTTATTGATAAGCTCATTCAAAGCTTGATTATGAATTTTATCCATTTCACCACTGGCTGCCATTTCAATTAAAACTTTATTCAACTTACTAATCAAATCTTTGTTATCTTTATTGACATAATGAAATAAAGGAGCTGAATGTAATGGTTTGCCAATAATATGGATGCCTTTATCCTTAAACTCTTTAGCCACCACTAATTTACCACCCAGTAAATTGATTATCGCAATATCGATCCGACCACGTTCCAATATTTTGAACAAATGTTGAACATTTTTTGCTACTACTGGACTCATATCTTTAGTACCTTCATCGGAAAAACGATAACCGCGCACTATTCCCACAGTAAAATCATTTAAATCACTCCATTTTTCAATTTTAGTAGAATCTGGAACATTTTTAGTAAAAGCCACTCCATTAAGATAAATAACTGGAGTTGGTACTGGAATCAGGTTTGGATATTTAGCTTCAATTCCAGCAACTCTTGCTACCTCTCCATTAGTTACACCATCGTTTGCCCATGCTAAAGAACGTTTGGATGGTAAGAAATTAAATTCAACTTTATAACCAAGCTTATTATAGGCAACTAGCAAAATCTTCGATGAAATAATATGTAAAGTTTCGTTTTTAATTCCCGAAATTGTAACTGATGCCTCTGCAAAAATTGCTTGTGAGCCAAAAATAAGCAAAACCAACCAAACTAACTGTAATTTAGACTTAATCATTGTAAAATCTCCTGTTAATTTAAACTAAATTTGTACATTATTCTATGTATATAAATCCAAGACAAATTTTATCCACATATTCACAAATTTTCCTCTTGTGCTTGCTGAATAAGTGCAACAAGTTGCTCATCTTTATAACCTCTAGCTAGTTCTTGCAATTTTTGAGCAAAAGGTTTAAATTTTGCATCCTGTTGTTTAATTTCAACAGCTCGTTTTTGAATAGCTCGCATATTTCCTTGCATAGCTAAATCAAATAAAAGTTCTATTTCTTCAGTTGATGGAGCTATTAATTTAGTTTCTATTTCAACAATCTCCTCAGCTTCAACCGTTTCCATTTCTTTATATATCCATTCCAAATTCAAATGGCTTTCTAAGGTTGTAAAAAATTCAGCAATATGGACTGGTTTAGGTAAAAAATCATTAAAACCAATGGATTTTGCATGTACTTTATCTTCCTCAAACACACTTGCCGACACTGCAATAATAACTACATCAGATATAGTTGGAGAATTACGAATTAGTTTGGTTGCTTCAAAACCAGTCATCACTGGCATTCTCAAATCCATTAATATTAACAATGGTTTACAGGCTAAAGCTTTAGCTACTGCTTCTTGACCATTTTCAGCTTCTTCAATATCAAATTCAAGTGGTTGTAATAAATTGAGCAATACTGACCGACTTTGGAAGTTATCATCTACAATTAACACTGTTTGGCGTGACCCTTGATAACCAACAATTTCTTGCTGTTCTACTTTTTCAGTATATTTTTCATCTAAAATGCTGATTGGTAAAGATAGTTCAAACCAGAAGTTACTACCTTTATTAATTTCACTTTTTACCTGAATTTCCCCTCCCATCAACCCAACTAATTGTCGACTAATTGCTAATCCTAAACCAGTACCAGCGGCCATTCTATCAGTATCTCCAACTTGTTCAAATGGTAAAAATATTTTTTCTAATTGGTCGGGAGTCATGCCAACCCCAGTATCAATCACTTCAAATCGAATGCGGCCAATATTGGCTTGATTATTTTCCAGTAAAGTTATTTTGAGTGTAACTTGGCCTTTATCAGTAAATTTAATGGCATTACCTAATAAATTAATCAATACTTGCCGCAACCGTTTTTCATCAACATCCATTCCTGAAGGCAAAGTATTAACCGCATCATAGACAAAAGCTACATCTTTTTCTTGGGCTCGCATTCGCACGATGCCAGAAATACCATCTAAAAAATTAGATAAATGAATACTAGATGGAAATATATCCATTTTGCCAGCTTCAATTTTGGATAAGTCTAAAATATCATTAATTAGAGTTAATAAATGCTCACCACTTTGATGAATAATATTAAGGCCATCAGTTTGGGAAGTATTTAAGTCTTTGCTACGTTTAAGAATTTGAGCATAACCTAAAATACCATTTAATGGAGTGCGTAATTCGTGGCTCATATTAGATAAAAATTCACTCTTAGCTTTATTGGCAACTTCAGCTATTTTTTGTGCTTCTGCTAATTCACGAGTTCTTTCAATTACTCGACCCTCCAATTCATCGTAAGATTGTTGCAAACTCTCTTTCATCTCATTGATAGAATGGACAACTTGGTCAAGTTCATTGTTAGCATTTTTAGTATTTCTTTCTAATTTTAATGGTGGACTAGTATGCTTTAAGTTTAACGATCTAGTATAGTTGGCAATTAATTGTAAATGTTTTCCCACTAACAGATAAAAGATAATAAAGATAAATAGAGAAACCAAAAAAGTTTTTACAGCTTGAGTACCTAAAATTACTATCGCTTTATCAATCAAACGTTGGTAAACACTGCTGAGGTCAGCAACGGCATATAATGTTCCTAAAAATAATTCTTCATTCTTATAATTATGCAGTAATTTGAATGGTTGGGAAATAATATGAGTGGTCTTTTGTTTCCCGACAGCTATAATTATCTCTTCTTCTTCGCTACGAACTTCTAAATACAACATGTCAGGTAGTTTTAAAATTCCTTCCAACTGAATTTCTAACAGTTCTTCGTCATATACCCAGACGCTGGAAACAATGCTTTGCAAATAGCTAGTTTTAATCTGTTGCATTCGTTCTTCAATCAACTGCACGTCCCTAGTATAGTCAAAATATAATTGTAGACTAGTTGCCAACAAAGTTATCAAGGAACTAAACAGCAATATATATAGTATAAATTGATGTGCAACAGTATTTTTAAATACAGACTTTTCTGATATGCTAGACATCATACAACCTCAAGTGACTTTTTAGGTAAGTTATGCTTCAATATCATTAAATTAAGTTGTTTTTCTGGAATTCTAAGCGAAGCTTTGGTATTATTTGTTTTAAAACGTTACAAAGCTGACGCTTTGAACTCCAAATATTATCTTAACTTAATGCTTACCATATTGTTATTTTAGTAGGATATAATGAAAATTACATAATCGTGTATCTCAAATAATTGCAACTCAATAGATGTAGTTCATATCCTCATTACATCCTACATTTCATCTTTTAAAAAAGTAATGTAATTCCCATACCATACATATGTTCGGTACTACGATATTCATTCACTGGAATAGAAGTATTCCACAGAAAGATGATTGGATTTATGATTAAATTTTTATTTACTTTCCAACTCAATTCAAAACCATGTCTAAATAACAAAGTTGGTTTGAGGCTAAAAGCTCCACCATCTTTTCGTAATTCAGTGTATTGAGAAAGTGTTAATTTATTGACAAGTGGCATCTTATGTCGTATACCTAAAACTGTATGCACACCACGTTCTGGTTTATCACCCGCAGATGGAATATGTCCCCAAAATCCAGTATAAGGTTCTAGCTTGTGAGTTCCCATAATAACTGGATGACTGACTTCAGTGATAAAACGGAAAATATCTCCTTCAAAACCACTTAATATATCTTTAAAATCCATATAAATAAGTTCGGTGCGTAATTTAAGTCCATTACCAATAGAACCACGCCAACCCACATGTTGATACAGTTGATCAGCTGCAGTAGAAGATAAATGACCGTCTTCAACACTTTCAGTAGCGGCAGCATGCCAAGCAGCTATAAAAAATCCACTGTCAAAATTGGCAGCATAATAGGTTGTTAAAACAGGATCAGTATATGGAGGAATACCAACTACACCCAAAAATTGATTTTTGAGTTCTGGCTTGATGATAAATTTAGTAGCTAATCCCGAAGTTGGAATTAGGAAGATGGACAGGACAATTATTAAACTAAAATAACTACGTTTCATGATACTTCTCCTAATATTAGCAGGACAAATTTCTAACGAGTTAAAACTATCTTAAAATGCCTTGCAAAATGATATAAATTTGAAATTAGTGACTATTAAATCATTGTTATAATTAGTGTAATTAAATGTATGGTTATATTATAATATTATAAAATTCAAACTTAATCATAAGTTTATATTATATATATAGTGTTCTAACTCAAATAAGACCAATAAATACTAAGTCAATTAAAAATATTTTTGAGTCAATACTAGTTATCAACTATATTTAATTTCCTATAAGTTTTATTTGGTAACTCTTAATTTAAAGCAAAAAATGTTCCTTGTAAAATAATAAGTTATTTATCGACATCACAAAATATTTCTGTTATATTCACAACTGTAGTTTTTGCAATAGAGTTATGGTAGTCCTATACTTGTAGTGCTGATAAAATAATACTTATGATATAATTTTAACTTTAGCGTAACTACCTACCATAGCTATGAAACAACAATAGTAGGAGAAAATAACTTACGTAAAGAGGTGAAGACATTATGGCCTTGCTTTCGAACAGTTAAGAT
>JASFYV010000011.1:0-22051 GCA_045046925.1 Candidatus Marithrix sp.
GAATTAAGAGCTAAAAAATTATTTTAAAAATCATATAATTAAAAATTGTAACTTCAGTAGATTTTTAACGTGCATTTTTTAACTCATTGTTTTTATAAAAATATATAATTTTAGCTCTTAATTCATATATAAGATAAATTCTATGTATTTTATATTTTTAATTTCGGTAACAGTTGGTAAAAATATTCCTTGAAAATATTTTTTATATTCTTATATATATACTGTATTAAATTAGTCGGGATTAATTTTGACAATTTTGAATTTTAAAGAATAAATGGAGAATAGCATGAGTACTTTAGAAATTAACACTCAATTCATAGAAGAATTAAAAGCAGAACACAAAAACTTAAAAAAAGATCACACGTCATTTGTAGAATTACTGACAGAAACAAACAAAAAGCTAGATATGCTTATAGAAATAATGGATAGTATGAGATCAAAACCATTAGATGGAGCCATGTAAAACGCATATCCTCAGTGTATAAGCTGCTGAGGGTATTTAATATTGCATGTCATTAATACTAAAGATTGCAGATAACATAGTTATAACTATTGCTCCTACTACTATACCTAGAATTAGAATTAATAACGGTTCTAACAAAGCTACTAAGCTTGAGGTTTGTTGTTTAACTGATTTGTCAAAATTTTCAGCTAGTTTATCTAAAATTGCCGCAGTACGACCAGACTCTTCTCCAACTATAACCAATTGAGCCAATAAAACTGGAAATATCTTTTCATTTACTAGAGATTTACCTAGCCCAACCCCACCTCTAACTGCTTCTTCAATTCTAACAAGACCTTCTGTCAAGACTTGATTTTCCATAACTCCTTTAGTTATATGCAAGCCTTTTAATAATGGAATTCCAGCTCCTAACAATGAGCCCAAAGTTCTACAAAAACGTGATGATTCTGCTTCTAAAATTAAATCACCCAACAATGGGACAGATAATATCATTTTATCACGTTGTAAACGTCGTTCTGGAGTTGTATCCAAATGCTTCCAACCATACCAAATCGATATTGGAATAAATATTAAACTCCAGCCATAAGTTTTTAGCCAATCACTCATAGCTAATAAAAAAGCTGCTGAAGATGGAATATTAGAACCCATGTCTTCAAACAAAGTAGCAAATGATGGTACTACATATACTAGTAGCAATATTACACTACCAATACCAACCATAAGTAAGATAAAAGGATAAATCATAGATGATATGATATTACGTTTTGCCTCATCAGCAGATGTCAAAAAGTTGGCTAATTTTGGTAATAATTGTTCTAAGATTCCCCCTTCCTCACCAGCATGTACCATATTGATATACATGCGTGAAAATATTTCTGGTCTAGCTTGCAATGCTTCTGCTAAACTTTTTCCTTCTTTAACATCACGTCGTAAATTTTCTATTAATTCTCGCACTACTTGTTTTTCAGTAATTCCTTCCAATAATCCTAATGCTCTATCTAATGGTACTTGAGCCTCTACCAATGTACATAATCCATTAGTAAAATCAATCACATCTTTATTTTTAATAGACTGGCGTTGAAATAGGTTAACAGTCTCTGGTTGTTGTTCTATTTTTAAGGGGATTAATTGTTGATTTTGTAGATTAGTGACTACCTCTTGCTCATTTTCTGCATTTATTTGGCCTTCTTGAATCTTGCCTTCCACATCACAGGCTTGGTAGTTGTATTGATGAATTGCCATAAGTTTAGAATTTTAGTAAAAGACATTTGAATATTAACATGTTTTTTATTTTAACTCAACTATATTCAGAATCAGGGTGAAGCATTAAAATTATAGACCAAACACTGATTTAATCAAGTAATCATTACTCCAAGTAACCTTACAATGCTTCTTTGCAAAATTATCCGTTAACTAGCTAAAGCATTATCAATTAAATCTAATAATTCTGTTTCCTGATAAGGTTTGGTCAAATAAGCACTGACTCCTGCCGATTTAGCTTGGTTTTTATGTTTTTCTGTAGTTCTGGAAGTAATCATAAAAATTGGCAAATTCTGAGTAGCTTGATTGGCTCGCACATGGGCAGTGAGTTCCAAACCATTCATACGTGGCATTTCCATATCCACTAGCATAATATTTGGTTGAGTTTGATTCATTACTTCAATCGCTTCTACTCCATCTTTTGCTAATAAAACATTAAATCCAGCATCCTCAACTAATAATGATAAAGATTTTCGTACACTCAAAGAATCATCTACAATCATAATATTAGGAATGTTAGCCCTAGCATCTTCAGCATCTTCTTGGTTTTCAATTGGCCGCATTGTCATTTTTATTGGAGAACGTAACAATTCTGGTATATCTAGTAATGGTATTAGACTACCATCACCTAAAATACTAGCCCCAGATACACCACGCACATCCTTAACATAGCTACCCATATTTTTCATAACTAAATCATGAGTATCCAATAATTCATCTATTACCACTGCTGTAACACCGGTTTCTTCATGTACCAAAATAATAGGTCTTTCTTCTTGTTCATCAATAAATTCTTTATCACCTTTAATATGTAACAAGTCAGCTAAAGATTTCAACGCATAGACATCTTTATCTATTTTAAGAGTAAGTTCTTCTCCAACTTTATAAAATTCAGATATTCCAGCCGCTAAAGCTCGTTCTAAGGTATTACTAGGAATTCCAAAGCGAAGTTCTCCCACTCGTATTAATAATACATGCACTGTTACCAAAGTCATCGGCAATTTAATTATAATGGTAGTACCTTTACCAGTTTCAGAGATTAAATCCAATGTACCTTTCATTTCCTTAATACTGGTGTGTACCACGTCCATACCGACTCCACGGCCAGACATTTGGGTTACACCAGACTTTGTTGAAAAACCAGACATCAAAATTAACCTGGATAGCTCTTTCTCGGATAATTCTTGGTCTTCAGTAATTAAACCACGCTGAATAGCAGAATAACGGATATTAGTATAATTTAAACCTTGACCATCATCTTGGCATTTTACGACAATATTATTACCTTCTCGATAAAAATCAAGCTTAATAGTCCCAATTTTTGGTTTACCCAACATAACTCGTTCTTCGGCAGTTTCCAAACCATGATCAATTGAATTTCGTAAAATATGTTGCAATGGATCGCCTAAATTACTTACCACATCACTATCCATCAAAATATCAGTACCAGAAATTTCTAATTCTGCTTTTTTCCCGGTAGATCGACAAGTTTGCCGTACGTTACGTTGCAACTTAGATAACAAAGTACTTGCAGGTACCATTCGAGTTGTCATAATATTGGTTTGGAAATCTTTATTCAATCTTTCCTGACGAATCAACATTGTATCTAAATCAACTAAATCTTCTTGAATTGTTAGAGTTAATTCTCTATTATCAGCAATTGATTCAATAAAACTATGAGCTACACTATGCAGTTCGTTATATTCTTCAAATTCCAATGGGTCAAAATTTTCATCATCTTGACTAGTCTGTTTATTATCGCTTCCAATTCCTGTAATCCCACGTATATCAACTAAGTTTTCTAACTCAAAAGTTTTTTCATGTAGAATTAAATCTTGTTCTGTTAATAAACGAGTATTATGCACAACATGTCGCATTCGTTCCTGAATTTGTCCTAATGAAATTGATAATTCTCCAACCAAACGCATTAATTCATCAACTGTTTTAGTTGGAACTCGCAAAAACTGTTCAACTTCACCAGTAGCAGCAGGTTTAGCCGTTTTCTTAGCAGGAGTTTTATCTTTAGGTTTAGCTTCTGAGGTAACAGCTGTAGTAGCGGGAGATATTTGAGTTGGAATCGGTGGAGCATCCAATTTCCCCTTGTCAATTCTATTCGCCCAATCTAAAACTGATTGTAGAACTTGCAGAGCCTGTTCTGGTGCATCGTCTTGGCCTAACAATGAATCAACCATCATCTCAATACAATCAGCAGCTTCCACCATAGTATCGGTTAATTCTTTTGGTGGAGTTACCTTATGTTTCGCTAAATATTCTAAGGTATCTTCCAAATGGTGTCCCATACTGGCAATACCTTTGATACCAATAATATTGGATGAACCTTTTAGAGTATGAGCAAGTCTCTGAGCTCTCTCAATTTCAGATACATCTGCTCCTTGGATAATATTCTGAATTGCTTCGGAAAATTCTTGAGCATGCTGTGGAGTTTCTTGCAAATAAGCTTCTAATAATTCAGGATTTATATCTTCAGGAATATTTAATACTACATCTTCTGGACTAGCTTGAATTTGCCGCTTATTTGCTTCGTCTTCTTCCTCTTCATCAGCACTAGAACCAGCTATAAGCTGAGTTGCTAAAACAGTGGCAGCTTCATCATTTAAAGGCTGTTGCCAAGCAGATAATCTAAAATGTTCTACTAATGGCAATACTCCAGTGGTAGGACTAGTGAAATATCCTAATAATAAATTTGGCCAGCCTTCCAATACTGATTTAGCAGTGCTACGATTCGTTAATTCTAAAGTACTGACAGCCATTACATTATCAATAATAAAAGTACAAACAGTTTGTAGTCCGTCTAAACCTACCATTTCAGCTGCAATATTTAACCGTTGTACTTGTTCAGTATAATTTTCAACTGCTTCAACATTATCTGAGGTCATGATGCGATCAAGCTCTTTAGCTAAATCTTCTTTAGCAAATTCAAGCTCTCCAGTGAGAATCTCTACTACTTCAGCATTGCCCAGAGAAATGTCTGTATTTACTTCTATACTAAGTGGGATTAAATTTTCATTTGAGGGAGGTAAATTTTCAACTAGATCAGCTACTGGAACTTCAGGAATTAATTCTTCTTCAATTGAAATTTCTTCTACATTAGCAGGAGTGGTTAATGAAATTAATAATTTATCACTGGTATCTGCATCTAATGGAGTTGGCCAAGTTGATTCTTGTAAAAAGTTTACTAATTCAGTAGCACCAGTTTCTGGAGTAGTTAAATATTCCAATACCTTGGTTGGCCATGAAATAAACTGAGGTTGACTGGCAAGCTTATTATCTTGTTGGCTAGCAAGCATTAAATTATCATTGATAAAAGTACAGACTTCCTGCAAACCAATCAAATTAGCCATTTCAGCTACATCCCAAATTTCTTGGACTTTATTTGTATATTTTTCAATTGCTTCTAACAAATCTGGATTATCATTTTTCATAGACATATATATCTCAAGAGCGGCTGATAACCCCTCAGTTAAATCAACAATCTGGCTACGCACTAGTTCCAATACATCTGATGCTGCCAATTCAATAGTTTTTAAAGTTGGTATTAGATGTTGCTTTAACTCTGTAATATTTTCAGGTGGTGTAGGCCATTGTTGTAAATGAGTCAATAAAGCTTCTACACTTTGGTTTGGAGTCTGTAAATAGGTTATGATTAAATCAGGCCAAGCTAATAATAACTCTTGGGCATTACCTCTTGTTTCTATAGATTGCCCACCAAGTTCCATTACATTGTTATTAATAAATGTACAAACATCCTGTAAACCAGTTAAATTAGCCATTTCTGCAATATCCCAGATTGACTGGACATATTCAGTATAAGTGGAAATAGCTAAAAGTAAGTCCTCAGCTTCAGTATTAAGTATTTGGGTGGCTGTAGTTGTTAATTCTTCCTTAAGATCAATTAGTTGACCAACTATAAGTTCAATAGTGCCATCATCTGCTAAAGAAATCTCTTGTGTTATTAAAATTTCTGGTTCAGGAAGTTCTATTTCAGTATGAAGTTCTTCTACCGTTTCAGTATTTGGCAGTAAGTTAACTAACCAGTCAATCTCTGACGGTGATGGCCATAGTTCGTTTTGTAAATGGCTTGTTAATGGCTGAACTTGGTTAGCTGGGTCTTGTAAATAAGCAACGGTAAGTAATGGCCAAGCGGTTAATATTTCCTGGGTTTTGCTTCTATCTTCCAATGACAAGTTGCCAATAGCCATTACATTATCATTCACAAAAGTACAAATTTCTTGTAAACCAACCAGATTAGCCATTTCCGCAGCATCCCAAACTGATTGTACAAGCTCAGTATAGTCTGATACTGCCATTAATAAATCATCATCTTCAGCACTGATTAATTTAACCGAATTTTCTGCTAATCCTTCTTCTATATCAACCAATTGGCCAATTAATAATTCGATAATATCTTCATTGGCTAAGTTAACTTTTGGTAGTAATGGAATTGATTCTATTTCGGGAATTATTATCTCCACTGATTCTTCATCTTGTGAACTAATAATGTTTAAGTGATCTGGTTCTTTAAATTCAGAATTAGAATTTTCATCTTTTATAAGATTGGAATCTAACTTTTCTCCTGAATCATCAATTATAGGTTCATTATAAATAATATTTTCTGATACAGATTTCTCTATAATTATTTCTTTTAATTCTTCTGGAACAATTTCTGGCATGGTTAAATCATTTTGAATATTTGAATCTATTTCTTCTGATTTCTCGTCTAGCAATTTATCTGATTCATCTACAATTTCTTCTTCTGATAAATTTATTTCTGGTATTTCTGAGTCGTCTAAAATTGTATTTTCTAATTCATCATCAGTTATTTCTTCTTGTAAATCCAATAATTCATCTATAACAATTTTTTCCTCTGATAGATTTATTTCTGGTATTTCCGAGTCATCTAAAATCGTATTTTCTAATCCATCTTCTGAAATAGTTAAATTAGCTTGGATATTTGGAATATCTTCTGTTTTTTCCAATAATTCTGAGTCAGGAAATTCTGCTGTAGAATCTATGATTATTAAATTATCTTGATAAATATTCGGAGTTGTTAATTCATCCAAATTTATGGGTTTTTCTACAATATTATTTTCTTCTAAGTTTTCTGTATTCATCGCAGTAACTTGGATTATTTCTTCAGATACCATTGAATTTTTTGTGATTTTTTCTATATTATTTTCAAACTCTTCCATAGTTGGAATTTCTATATTAGTTATATTTGGTATGTCGTCAAGATTAGTATTTTCAATTATAATATCGCCTATAGAAAATTCATTGTCAGTTTTTTTTGTGACATTATCTATCCCAAAATTTTTTCCCATATTTGATAGCAAAGGCTCTATATCTTCACTATCCATTATATCATCATCAACATCAATTGCACTAATGCTAGTCATAACTGGTAAGATTGGCAATTCTAAATTAGGATTAAATGCTTGCTTAGGAGTATCTGAGATTAAAGCTTCAATATCAGAGGCTATATCAAGACTTCCTGCAATAAGTGGTAAATCATCTTTAATTAAAGCGGTTATATCAAATATTTCAGCCTCATTTAAGACATGACCATATAAATTTTTAGGTGTTTCTGTATCAGAGCCAATTATTTTATTATCAGTATTAATTGCTTGCTCTATTTGTTTAGATGATAATTCTGATGCTAGTTCTTGAATAGAATTTTTATTTTCTATAGGATTATTTTCTGGTTTTATCTTTGGTTTAATAGGTTTAGTTTCTATAATTCCAATTGCATAATCTTTTACAAGTAAAACTGCTATATGTTCAGCATGTTTTTTTGATGCAGTAATAGGCCAATTATCTTTACGAATATATGCAACTATATCTTTGGTTCCTAATTCTGGTGATAATAAATATTTTAATACTAATTGTGGCCATAAATTTAATTGTTTATGTAATGGTTTTTTTTGTCTATTTGATTTAAAACTACATTCAAATATATTATCATTAATAAAAGTACAAATCTCACAGAACCCATTTAACCCTAATTCTTTAGCAAATTCCCATAAATCTTGTAGAGTATCTGTATATATTTCAATAGCTTCTAAAAATTCTGACTCAATAATATTGAGAGCCATAATCTTATCTAAATTATTTGATAAATCATCTTTTTTCTCTATTATTTTATGGGATAAAATTGTTAGTTGCGGATGTTTATCAGAAGGAGATTTTGCCGAAATATTTTTTTTCATAATATTAGTAATATTACCCACTATTTTTTTGCTAATTTTGCAGGTTAATTATTCTTTTTTTATAATAAATTTAATTAATACATCATTATATATTGAAATTATTAGTTTTTCAAGCTTTTTAGGTAATCTTAATTGTCTACCAAATATCTTAAATTTTTTTGATAAAAAGTCGATCTATTTAACCTCCCCTATCCCCTCCTAAGCTAGGAGAGGAACAATGAGTGGTTAGTATTTACTAAATCGAGAAATGCTATATATCATTATTATTTTATCTAAATTTATTAATAGTTAGACTTTATTTTAATAATTTATTTATCATAGCCATAATTACAAATAAAGCATAAAAAATATTATATTCAGTATGTTAATAAGTTATTTTTCAATATCAAAAAATACTAGACAAATAAAATTGAGTCAACTACAATCAATAATATTGGTTTCTAAATATATAGAATTAAAACTTAAATATTGATAGTTTTAGGATTATTAATTATAGCATTTCCCGATCAACCATCCCTCGCTCCCTCCTAAATTAGAAGGTGATGTGGGAGGTATACAAACGGGAAATGCTATATACTAGAAAACTAATGTTAAATGATATTTATATATTTGTTGTTAGTTTATGTATGAAATGACTAGTTTCAATTATATTAATAAATATATGAAATATCAAAAAATTATTATGATTTAAAATCATTAGGAGATTTATTATGTTTACAAGGTATATTACGTTTAAAATACCAATTGGTATTCCGTCCTGGCTACTGATAGCTACTGTACTGATCAATAATCATGTTATGGCATTGACAGTAAATCCAACTTCACATGACTTTAGTTCAGTCAACGTTAATTCTACTTCAATTCAAACATTTTTTACAATCAATTCTGACACAATAACTTCATTAGGCACTATTGATGAGCTTGGTAATGTAACAACTACCACTGATGAACTTGGTAATGTAACTACTGCTTATTCTAGTGAATTTACTACTAACAATAATTGTGATAATACCTCTGTTAGCACTGGTAATAATTGTAAACTGGGCATTACTTTTAAACCAGAATCTGCCGGTATTAAAGAGTTAAATCTTTCTATACCTTATGAGGATGAGTTAGGTAATCCAATTTCTATAATTTTGCCATTAACTGGTAAAGGTATTGCAGTTGCAGCAATTGATGCAAGAATATCCCCAGAATCTGTCGATTTTGGAAATATAATCGTAAATAGTTCTTCTAAATATGAAAAGATTAAAGTTTACAATATCGAAAAGCTTGACATGCACATTAAAAATGTTGAACTTACCGATTCTAATAACTTTATAATTAAATCTACTAGTTGTAATAAAGCTAAAGTTAAGTCTAACCGTTATTGCTATTTAAAAGTTATTTTTACACCTAAATCTGCAGGAATATTAGAAACTACTGTATCTATCCCTTTATATACATCCAGTTTTGCCAATACTCCAGTAATAACTAAAACTCTATTATTAACTGGTAATGGAGTAGCAGCAATCCCTGATATTCAACTTAATCCAACTACCATTGATCTTGGAGAAGCCCAAGTTGATAGTGGTTCAGCATATGTGCCTGCCAGAATTAGAAATAATGGCAATTCTCCATTAGAAATTGGCCAAATTAATTTTAGTGGTGATGAAGATATTATAGTTAAATATGACTTCTGCTCTAATGCTAATATAGGTTCAGATAAATATTGCACAATAATTCTACAACTAAAACCAACTAGTACTGGTGATAAAACTGCAATTTTGTCAATTCCTTCCAACGATCCAGATAGCCCAACAGTGGAAATATCAGTAACTGGTAAAGCTCTTGGTTGGTGTGAAGGCGATGATTTTCAAAGAGGATTACGAGTTTGGCCACAGCCATTAAATTTTGGTACTGATATGATTGGTGCAGATCATTCCATGCGGACTTCAGTTTACACTTGGGCCAATGGTTGTGATGGGCTTAAGGTAGAAAATGTTACTGTAATTGGAAATGATGCTAGTGAATTTTCTATTCAAAATAAACATTGCTATCACGGTAGTTGGAGAGAAAGGTCTTATTCCTCCTGTTGGTTCAAAACTGCATTTGCTCCAACTGTTGCTGGGGAGAAAAATGCTCAACTACAAATATCCTTTAATGATGGTAGTGTGAAAACTGCCGATATAAATGCCAAAGCAGTTGTAACCGGCAATCCAGCATTAACAATTGATCCAGTTAGTTATGATTTCGGTGAATCAACAGTAGGAGTTTATAACTATGTTAATTATCAAATGTTTGTACTGGAAAATACTGGTGATGTTAATGTCAACTTTGATTCTATTTCGGCAGTAGGTGATACCGAGGATTTCACTGGTTACAGTTGGTCTTGGTGTACTTATTTACATAGTTTAGGCCCTAATGAACAGTGTAATTTTTACTCCTATTTTATCCCAAAAGAACTAGGTGATAGACAGGCAACTGTTATTGTTAAATCTAACGCTGCTCAAACTAATGTAGGTCTATCTGGAATTGGTACAAAACCAGCAGATTGTTCTGAAGAAAATGTTACCATTGAAAGTATAGCTAGTGGTAATTGGGCTGATCGAACTGATACAGATTCAGAAAATCAAGAATATTGGTATTGGAATGTTTATAACGCTCCTACTAATACTTGGAAACGTCTGAAAAATTTGAATACTGAGGAAGAAACAACTCCTAATTTACCAAGGTCTAGTGATGTAGTTAGAATTAAAGCTGGTCATACTGTATCTGGTGTTCCATATACTAATATTAGAGCTTTATGTATTGATAAAAATGCCACTTTAGAAAGTTCTGCTAGTCAAAGTAGCTATCCTTATTTAAATGTGAATGCAACTGATTACATAGAAAATAAAGGTACTATTCAAGGTCTTAATGGTGCAGATGAAAATGGTACTACTACATGTAATGATTCTAATTGGTGGCAGAATATTGGTAAAACTGGCTGTGCCAAATCAGGTGCTGGTATTTATTTAAATGCTGCTATAGTTCGTAATGAAGGTAGTATTTATAGTGGTAATGGTGGTGATGGTAAAAACTATGGGGCTAATGGTGGATGGCTCAGTATTTATGGCACAATTATTACCAATACTGATGATATAGGAACTATCGATACTGGTAAAGGTGGTGATATAACAGGTACTTTAACTGGCCAAGCTGGTAGTGGAGGTGGTATTTCCATTTGGGGTCGTGATTCTTTAACTAGTGATGGTCGTGGAGTTCATGCTGGTAATGGTGGGAACTGTAATCCAAATGCTACTGAAGCCCAAAATGGTGGTAATGGTGGCAACATGCGAATGAATGCAGGTAATGTTGTCAACTTACTAGATGGTTCTTTTTCTACTGGTAAAGGTGGTAAAAACTGTGAACCACTGGGTGAAAATGGTCGTGACGGGGGATTTAATACTGATCCATCAATTCTGAATCTAAATGGAGCTAATGTTACTATCGAGGGTGGTGATGTCAAAATCTATGGTGGTGAAGGTTGGCAATTAAACTTATCCAATATGGAAAACACTATTACAGCCAGTGGTGATATTACTATTGCAGTTGGTGAAGGTGGCACAATTGATTTAACTGGTGCTTCTGGTACTGCGTTACAAGCTGGTGGCAATATCAATATATTCGCTGATAATGTTAAATTAGATGATGGCCAAAGTTTGGCAGATATCGTTGAAGCTGGTGGCGAGATAATATCAGGGCCTGCTAAGATTTTACGGGATGTAAATTTATCAGCACCAGGTAGATTATCAGGTGAACCAGGCGATGTATTACCAATAGTGGTAACTATTTCTAACGGTAGTGCAGAAGCTGATATTTTTGCTGTAACTGTAACTGATTCTTCTGGTTGGGCTATTGAAGATATGTCTGGAGTTGATGCTGATGGTATTGTAACAGTAGCAGCTTTACAAAGTGTTGACATAGCGTTTAATGTTATTTTATCTCCAGAAATAGATGCGACTGATGTTATAAGTATTGTAGCAATTTCCCAATCCGATATGGATGCAATAGCAGAAGCAGAAGTTCAACTGGCGGTCGTTGCAGCTGAAGATTTAATTAATGATAGTTCAACTGGCATTAATAATAATCCTTTTATTAATCCAAACAGTGGTTGCCCAACTACTGGCACTATTAACACTGTGTGTATTAATAATGGTCAAATAATTACTGATGCTATTATTAGTGGTAGTATTTCCGGTGGTGAACTTGCGGGTAATATTACAGTTACTGGTATGGTTTCCAGAGTTACGATCAATGAAGGTGCAGTAGTAACTGGTGGTAAATTCACTGGAGATATTATCAATTATGGTCAAATTAAAGATTTTGAGTTTGTTGGTACTAGTATAGAAAATGGTATTTTAGGTGGCATTATAACTAGCTCTAGTTCGGTACAAGGTATATTCAGGAACTTTAGTTTTGTTGCTGATGCTCAACTTGAAAAAGTTAATATACAAGGAAATATTCTTGGTGATATTAATGCTCCAGCTATGTTGAAAAACCTAACTATTGAGAATAATACTTATTTGGAAGGTGTAATAATTGGTTCTGAGGTAATTTTAGGTAATAATATTACTTTTGGTGCTGGAGTGCGTTTTGATAGCTTGTTACCTGCTATTAATGCAATTGTGGAAGATCAAGGCCTAGTTATTACCCAAAATGCTGATCAGTTACAAGCAGAAGATAACGGTATCTTATATGCTGTGCAAGTTGTGGCATCCAATCGAGCCAAACGAAATGCTAGTTTGCAATTGACTCCTACTCAAATCGTGCATTTTATAACTGCTACTAATTTGGATATTACTACCCAACCTGCTGTACAAGATATTAATGCTTTACGATCTGCTTTAGCAGCAATTGAATTACCAACTGTAGAAGTACAAACTAATGGTAATGTTAAAGTTATTGCATCTGATACTGTTTGGTATAGTGCTAGACCTGATTTATTCTCAGTTGAAGTAGGAGCTGATACTGCAACTGGATTATCTGTAGCAGAAACAGCAGACTTTGTATTTGAATTAGATGGTAAAAAACGTAAACAATCATTCTATGCGGCTCCGGCTGATATGGATGCTTTATTGGCTGTTGATAGTGTTGCTAGTTTAACGGCTCAAGGATTACGTTTTATTCTTGATGGTATAACTTATAGTGGTCGCTTAGATTATGAAGTTACTCAAGGTAATGTACCAGAAGCTAGCGAATTACAAGTTAGTGAAGAAAATGGTGATATGGTATTAATTTATCCAAACGGAGAACGACAAAAATTATTTCCTAATTAAGGATAACTTTTTGCCGTAAAAAATATGGATGTCATAAAATTTGTGGCATCCTTTGAGGTTTGCTTGATAATTTTGATAAAATAATAGTATTAAAAGTTTTTTATACAAAAAAATTGCTTATTTAATATTATTAAGTTAAAAAGTTTAATTTATTAAATATGTTAATTAAATTAAATGGTTAGATTAATATTTCCTATGCAAACTAAAATAACATTCAACATTTAGTATTAAATTTGTGATAAAAATTTGCGATTATTTTAAAAATAAACTATTCTATAGAACATGATGTTTTTGAACATCAAGATTTAATATCACATTTTTAAACAGTTTGCTTTTAATTGATGGATAGCTATATAAACGTCCTATTTTAATGCTAGAAAATGTAGTGTATTAGTTTACAAAATTTAGAAATAACAGAGGTTGGTATTAGGTATGAACCGTGGTACAGTAAAATGGTTTAACGATTCTAAAGGTTTTGGTTTTATTTCACCTGAAGATGGTAGCAAGGACATATTTGTTCATTTTTCAAGTATTCAAAAGGAAGGGTTTAAGACTCTTAATGAAGGACAACAGGTTGAGTATGAATCAACTGATGGCCCTAAAGGACCACAGGCAACCAAGTGTTTCCCTATTTAAATAATATTGCCTAAACGGTAATTCCCGTAGTCTATTTTTAGATTACGGGTTATAGGGAAAAATATAATTTATGTTCTACGTTCCCAGTATAATTACTTTTATTACTACAAATCCTCCCGGTATCTGCTATCTCGTCATCAGAACTAGAATCTAATATAACAGCAATATTCTCTGGAATTTTAGTAAATCCAACAAATAACGTCATACTACACTTAGCTCCATTAGCAGACGAATCGCTTGATATTCCAATTAATCCGCCAAATGCGTTTTGAGGTTGTTGGTGTAAGTCTACTGGAATTCTTTCAACTAAATTAGCAGAACGTAAGTGTAACCATAAAAGGCGAGATTCATCATTATTATTTGTTGAATCAAAATCACCACCAATAATTCCATTACCATTACCAACTTTTAATGTACTATCAAATCTATTAGCCCCATCGTCATCTCCGGGAAGTTTATGGTAATTTTCACGATATATAGTAATTGCCCTAGCAATACTGCTATAATTATTTTCAATATTTTTAATTTTAGCATTTGTGATGAGTTCAGTACCTTTAAGCACTGTCCCCATAAACAACCCTATTATTATTAATACTATAGCAATCTCAACTAGAGTGAAGCCATTTTTTATTTTCATCATAGAATTTTAATAATATATAACTATATATTTAAATTTATAGGATAAAGTACATATTACGTATTGCTTCTTTATCATCATCAGAATAATAACTATTATCACTATCTTTTGCTGCACTAGCACCACCACCATTATCAGCCCTAATACTACCTGTATTTGGATTTTCATCATCAGAGCGTGATTCAAGTATTATAGAAATACTATTAGGTATTTTAGAAAATCCTATATAAGTTCTTCCTTCAGCGATATCTAATACTTTATCTGAAGAAACTCCAGTAATTCCACTAAATGAATTAACTGGTAAGGCATTATTACTAGCATCACCGTCCACTAACCCTGCTGAACGTAAATGAGCCCAAAGCAGGTTGCTTTCGTCAGTTTCTGTGGTAGAATTAAAATCCCCTTCAATATTTCCATTTCCTATCTTGTCAGCACTACTCGTTTCTGTTATTCCAAATCTAGCTTGAGCCCTGCCATCATCACCTGGCAAAGCTCGATAACGATCTTGATAGCTATAAATTGCCGCAGTTACCCCACTAAAATCATTTTCTAAATTTTTAATTTTTGCATTGGTTATTATTTCTTGTCCTTTAAGAACTCCGCCTAGTAATAATCCAATAATTACCATAACAATTGCAATTTCTACTAAAGTAAAACCATTTTGTTTGTTCATTTCATTAATCTCCATAATCTATAGTATATATTTAAAACTATTTGATCTGTTTTTCTAAAGCTAATAATTTTTCGTTTAAAAATTTAATTTCCTTAGAATCAGTCAACTGACCACTTGCAAGCATACCACCTACTATCAGACGAGCTTGTTCTAATTCTCCCATATCTTCTAAAATAAAAATTTGCATTTCCTTTGCCCATCTAGGCATACTAGGAGTTGCATTAGCAGATATAGCCTGAGCATATTTTAATGCCAAAGGTAAATTTTTCAGTTTATGTTTAGCGATTACTGTAACATGGGCTAACCATGGCCATCTTGTATTTGGATCAATGAAAAATTGATGATAAACAAATTCTAACATTAAATATTGTTTTTTAGGATTTGGAACACTGGAATACAAATGACTTGCTACTAATAGTGGGTATTGACTATTTTGGTCAAGAAGCAATATTTGTTCCAGCCATTGTTGCAATTTATTATAATCAAGTTGTTGATATGGTAAAAATTGTCCTGTTTGAATATCAAATGATTGCAACCATAACATTAATAGTTTAGCACTAACAATCGTATCTCCAAAACTAAAAATATGTAATAATCCAGATTGAGGTGGTGATGTTAACTTTTGTATTTTGGTATTCGGTGGAGGCAATTGATAACTCCAAATAATTTGTCCTCCTAAACTTAATATTAGCAATATTATTATTATTTTAGGGATATTTTGCACAGAACGTTGTTGTTCATTCATAAATTCTTTCTATAAAGATCAAATAAACTCATTGATAACAATAGTATAACATATATAATAGTTTGTAATAAAATTTCTATTAGATTATTAAAATTACCAGTGTGATAGACTAACCATCCAGATTGAGTAAAATTTTCTAAATTTGGTAGTAACATTGCTAATAATTCTATTAAACCATCGATGAATTGATCTATCCATGATTGTGAATTTAATAATGAACTTTGTGCCATCAGTTGGATAGCAATAATACTACGTGCCAATATATAAAATCCTAAGACCATGCTAAAAGCTTGCACGATTTGATGAAAGGTAAGTACACATAGTAGGCTTACTGCTGTAATAATTAACAATTCACAAAACAAGGATAAACTCCACAATGCTACTTGCATATAAGGCACATAATTTAATAATGCAATCCCAAATAATATAGACGTAACTAGGGCAATTAAAGCAAATCCACTGAATTTACCAATGAGATAATGGCTACGTTGTAAAGGTAGAGATAACCACAAATATATAGAATGGTTATTAAATTCGTGTACCATACTAGTAATTACAAATAAACTTACTACATAGATCGCACTCAAACGTAAAAAAGCCGCTAGTACACTGCTTTGGTAGGTTACCGTTTCAATGAGTGTTATTTGACCTATAAAAAGGCTTAATCCAAATCCGATAATTAATAATATAATTATTACTGCAAAAAACCGAGTGCGTAATGCTTCCAGTGTTACTAATGTAGCAAGAGTAAGAATTTGTTTCATTTGTCAAATTATTTTTTTTAAGGTAAATTCACAATGTCTTTTAATTTAATTTCTATTTCACCTAAACATGAACATCGTTTGCTTGGCTTATTGTTAATATCTTTACATATTGCATTATGGTGGAACTTTTTTAATTTTCCAGAAATATTATTACGAATTAGCCTATTAGTTCATTTTGGCATATTTATTCTATGGCAACCATTATGGAGTAGATTAAACGTTCATGGAATTAAATACAAAATATTTTTCATTATAGCAATTTGTATATTCCTAATTTTTCCTAACATACTCTTGTTACTGCTTTGGCAAATTGTATTATTAGGCTTGCTTGGTGGGCGTGACCTAGTTAAACCAATTGATAAAACCGTTAATTTAATAGCAATTATATTTTTGAGTATGGAAGTATTATTTATTGCTTTCAGTCGATTATTTATTGTTGACGAACAAGTTTATCTATTCACAACTAATATTTGGTTTCAATATGGGATATTATTTATTCCAATGTTATTTTTACTAATCAGTACTGATGATAGTCGTGAACATCGTTATTATATTAATTTTTTTCATGGTTTAACGATTTCGATGACAATTATAATTATAACTTTAGGTAGTTTAGTTATCAATTTAGCTAGTCAAGTAATTATGCCATTGGCAGTTTTTCAAATAACATTAGCCATAGTTCTATTTATTTTAATAATAAGTTGGCTATGGGTTATGCTGATTGGAGAAGAAGGAACTGAATCTTTATGGACACGACATTTATATAATATTGGTAGTTCTTTTGAACAATGGATAGAACATTTAGCTCAACCAATTCATCATAAAAACTTAACTCCACCAGAATTTTTACAAGCTGGTTTTGAACAGTTATTGGCTTTGCCTTGGGTAATTGGAATCTCTTGGCACTCTTTCTATGGCGAAAATATGCTAGGAATTATTGCCCATCAAAAATTTGTTATCACAGTCCAATCACTCGAAATTACAGTATACGCTCGTTATAGAATTAGTGCCAGCCATGCTTTTCAAATTAAAATTTTAGCCCAATTATTAGAATATTTTCATCAAACTAAACGACGTGAAGCTGCTTTTGCTCAACAAGCTCATCTACAAGCTATTCATGAAACTGGAGCCAAACTTACTCATGATATTAAAAACTTGTTACAATCTTTGCATGCTATCACATCAGCAATAGAAATTTATCCTCCTTCAAAACATGATGATACTCAAAGATTACTACAAGGTCAATTACCACATTTAACTCAACGCTTAAAGAGAACTTTGGATAAGTTGCAAAAACCAGCAGAGTTTTCTTATTCCAATGTGCCGATTAATTTATGGTGGAGCAATTTGCAGGCTCGCTACCGTAAAAGTCAGATTGATTTTCATACCAATGTAGATAATGATAATGCTCTTATTCCAGAAGATTTATTTGATAATGTTGCTGAGAACTTATTGCAAAACGCTATCATGAAACGTAAACGAGAATCAGAATTAAAAATTGGAGTGTCATTATATGTTAATCAACGTAATTTACAACTGACAGTATTTGATAATGGTAGTAAAATACCAGATGAAATATTTGACAATTTATTTAGTCAACCTGTGCCTTCTAAAGATGGTTTTGGAATTGGTCTATATCACGTTGTTAAACATTTAATTCACACTGGTTATGATTTACAAATTGTTGAAAATACTGCTGGTAATGTATGTTTTGAATTAGCCAGTACTGATCAATCATAAATTTTCAATTAATCTATTTACTCAAATATAAAAAATTATGCCTGAAGAAACTAAAATTCCACAATTACAACTTCGTTATGAACAAACTACTGCTTTGTACGCATCTCAATTTGTTATAAGCACTAATGGTGAAGAAGTTATTATTAACTTTTCCTCTGGCGGTTTACCAGATAAAGATACATCCTATTTGCCAGTACACACTAGGATAGCTCTAACTGCTACTGGAGCTAAGAACTTAGCTAATTTAATCAATCAAGCTTTATTAGAAAGCAATAAGGTGATTATTTCCAAGCCATTAGATAAAGTCATTCACTAAATTTATGTATTTAGCATTTAAATATTATGCAATTTAATATACTAAAATGTCATGGTTCTGGCAATGATTTTATTCTCATTGATGAATATGAGCAACTATTATTTACTGAACAGCAACGTATTGTATTAGCAAAGTTATTTTGTGATAGAAATGATAATATAGGTGCTGATGGCATTTTATTTTTTCAAGCAAGTAATATTGCCAATGGAAAAATGCGAATATTTAATCCAGATGGTTCAGAAGCAGAAATATGTGGTAACGGTCTGAGATGTATAGGAAGATTTGCTTGTGAATTATTTGCTAAAAGTTCGGTATTGATTGAAACTTTGAAAGGAGTTTCTCAAGTATTTAAAGATATTGATATTTACCCAAATTTACCAACCTATCAAGCAGAATTAAACATTATTTCCTTGGCTAATACTCCTACATTGACAGATGCAGATACATTAATTATGGATAACTTATTGTTTACGGCTGTAAATATGCCTAATCCCCATTTAGTAGCAATAGTTAATGATATTTCTGATTCTAAACTAGAAAAAGTTGGTAAATTAGCTAATCAATTACCAGATAAAATTCCTAATGGCACTAATGTAAATTTTTGTAAAATCCTTGATTCGAATTCAATTTATGTTAGAACTTATGAACGAGGAGTCGGTTTGACTAATTCCTGTGGTAGCGGTATGTCAGCTTCTTCATTAGTTACCTGTTTATTAGGACATAATTTGTTTGATAAACCGATCAATGTTTATAACCGTGGAGGGGTGGTAATATGTACTCCAAAACTTATTGATAAAAATAAATATTCAGTATTTTTATCTGGAAATGTTACATTTATTTTTAATAATACAATTGAATTTGAATTTTCAAACCTAACTAATATTATCCAATATTTTGGGAAAGTTTTTACAGATGAAATTCAAAATTATGGTAGGTTTATCGAATATTCCACCCAAAAATATTCAAGCATTTTAAATAGACAATTATGAAATCTAATAGTTATTTCATGACGATTTTAGACTTTATAATTAACTTAAAATTATTATAATTTAGGTTATATTTTTATGAATTGGTATGGTTTATACACTCTGTTTGGTAAAGAAGTTTGGCGTTTTACAAAAGTTGGCACTCAAACAATTCTAGCTCCTATTGTCACGGTTTTACTTTATTTACTAGTGTTTGGTTCGCTATTAGAAGAACATATTGAAATTTATGCTGAGATTAATTATACCGCTTTTCTTGTTCCTGGTTTAATCATGATGAGCATAATTCAAAATGCTTTTGCGAATAGTTCATCCAGTTTATATCAATCAAAAATGACTGGCAGTTTAGTTTTTATACTATTGCCGCCCTTATCTAGTTTAGAGTTGTATTTAGCATTTACTACTGCAGCAATATTACGTGGTCTGGTAGTTGGAATTGGAGTGTGGATTGCAACTTGTTGGTTTGTAATATTGCCAATATATAATATATGGATATTACTAGCATTTGCGATATTGGGTAGTTTAGTATTGGGAACTTTAGGACTTATTGGAGCTTTATGGGCTGATAAATGGGATCATATTTCTGCTTTTCAAAACTTTCTTATTTTACCTCTAACTTTTTTAAGTGGAGTGTTTTATAAAATAGATACTTTACCAGAGTTTTGGGCAGAAACTTCTTACTATAACCCATTTTTTTATATGATTGATGGTTTTCGCTATGGTTTTTTTGGTGTCTCAGAAGTTAATATAAATACCAGTTTATTTGTTGTTAGTTTATTTGCAATTGTTGTCAGCATATTCTGTTTATGGTTATTGCGTATTGGTTATAAAATTAGATACTGATAAAACTATTAATTTTTTAAAACTAATTGCATTTTTTCTAAAAATACTTCTGTACGAAAACATTGAGCTTGTTTTTCACAATTATTTCGCATATTTAATGCTGTCTTGGGAGTCATATTAGCTACTGCTTGACAAATTACCGATACTGATGGTTCTAATAAAAAACCAGTTTTATTTGGAATAATTGTTTCTAACAATCCACCTTCAGCAGCCCCAATAACTGGTTTACCAGCAGCCATAGATTCTACTGGTGACATACCAAAATCTTCATCTTTTGCTAAATATAAAGTTGCGATAGATTTACCAACCAATTCGGCTAATTTCTGATCATCAATCCAACCAGTAAAGTGAATATTATTAGCTTGATTAGCTAGTTTTTGTAATTTTGCTAGTTCTTCACCACCAGAAGCTATTATGAGTTTTTTAGCTGGCATTTTTAAAAAGGCTTGCACGATTAAATCTACACGTTTTAAAGGGTCTAAACGTCCCATAGATAAATAGTAATCAGCTTGACCAAGCCATTGAAAACGTTTTGTATCACAAGGTGGATATATTACTGTTGACTGTTTACCTAAATAATGTTGGATACGATTAGATACGTTAATGGAATTAGCAATTATTACATCCATCTTATTAATAGAATTTTCATAACGTGGTTGTAAATAACTACTAAACATTTGTAATAATGGACGTAAAGGAGCTGGCAAACTAGCTAAATAAAATTTTTTTTGATCATAAATAAAACGTGGTGGAGTATGACAATATAAAATATTTTTGCCATTTAAGTGGTTATTTACTGCTAATGGTGTGTAGAAACCACTATAAACTACTGTTCCATAATTCTCTAAAAATTTAGTTTGCCTATTGAATGCTCTAGCTAATTTAATTTGTTTCCATAGTGGTATGGAGCTATAGGAATTTAGACTATATTGAGTTAACTTTTCTATAAAAGGATGATCTTTACTAGCAAATCCATAACCCAAATCCATATTTAAACCGTGAGCTAACACATTACTAAGTCTACCTCCACCCTCCAAAGACTCAAAATAATCATGTAATATAATATTTTTCATATATTAATTCTTAATTAAATTCAATAATTTATATTACTGAAATTTATCCAATTGGGAAATCACATACATAAATTTACCTGTAAATTAGACATATTTCCTAAGTTAAGAAAAGAACGAGGAGTGAGGTTTGCTACTAGAATATATATATGGCTAATTACATATTTCATGTAGGATGTAATGAGTTTACGAATTACATCTTTCAAGTCACATTAGATACACGATTTATGCAATTCATTCTGCTTGATGAACTTTTCAAATAACAATTTAATTTTAGGCAACCGGATTGCTCCTACATCAGGGCGACCGCATTAAAATTAGTTACCAAACACGATCTTAGCTCGGTAGTCATCGCTCCAAGTAGCTTTACGGCGTTTCTTAGCAAGACTACCAGAAG
>JASFYV010000012.1:0-15425 GCA_045046925.1 Candidatus Marithrix sp.
CTGAATTACAGCTTGGACAGTTCATCATAATTACTTTTTTGTAAGAAAAATTTGACCTCATATTATACATCACTACTTTATTCAGGACTACCAAATTTTTTAATAATATTAAAGATATTAATTCAATAGATTAAGTAATTTATCTAAATTTTATGAATTAATTATAAAGCCAACATGCAACATGATGCTCAGATAAATGTTCTAATAAATGAGGATTATCCTGAGGACAACGTGCCATTTTTTTAATGCAACGATTACTAAAACTGCAACCAGATGGATATTCAAATGGCATAGGAACATTACCAGCAATAGTATCTAATCGTTTATGTCCAGGTACTGGTAAAGTTTTTAATAATGCTTGAGTGTAAGGATGCAAAGGTTGTTTAAATAAAGGACGTACTCCAGTATATTCTACAATTTCTCCAGCGTACATAACTATAACCCTTTGAGCAAAATGAGCTACTACCCCTAAATTATGAGTAATTAATAAAATTGCCATACCTATTTCATCCTGTAATTGCTTAAGTAATCGCAAAATCTGAGCTTGTATGGTTACATCTAATGCTGTAGTCGGTTCATCTGCTATTAACAAGTCTGGTTTACATGCTAATGCCATTGCAATCATCACTCGTTGTTTCATACCGCCAGACAATTCATGAGGATATTGCTTGATACGACTATGTGGAGATGATATCCCTACTTTTTCTAATAAGCTAATAGATTCTTGTTGAGCATCATTTTTTGTCATATCAAAATGATGGATCAGAACTTCGCTAATTTGATCGCCAATAGTAAATACAGGATTAAGAGAAGTCATAGGTTCTTGAAAAATCATACTGATCTTTCGACCTCTAATTTGCTGTAACTTTATTTTTGATAACCCAATCATTTCTTGCCCGTTGAGTTTTATGCTCCCTTTAGTAATTCGACCTGGTTCCTCAATTAGACTCATGATAGCCAAAGCAGTTAGTGATTTACCACAACCTGATTCTCCTACAAGTGCTACTGTTTCCCCAGCTTTTATATTGAAAGCAATGTTTTGTACTATTTTTAATTCACCTATATCAGTGAAAAAAGAAATATGTAAATTATTAATATCTAATATAGAACTCATAGAATACCTTTATTGTAGATCAATATATTAGTATGTAATGATGAATTACATCTTGATGCTACTCTTTATAGAATTATTCACATAAAATTTATTGCCTTGATACTCAGTTAACTTAATCTTACCAGTAATAAGTAAATCATCTATAATTTCCCAATTAGCTTCATGTTTAATTAATAATTCTTGTATAGCTTCCTCTCGCATTGGATGAACAGCTGTAATACTAAGAATATCTTCAGCTACATCGCCAGTAGAAGTATATAGATTACCTTCATAACCAGTTAAATATTCAATATTAGTTAATTTTTGACTGATAATATTATAAAATTGCTGTAATTCTTCCGAATCTGGAGGACAAATAGATGATATAGCAGGAGGACGAGTTGGAATCAAAAAATAGGCAGTTTTAGGCTTCAAACGTTGAATAAATTCAGCAATTTCATAGGCTGATTGTTTGTCAACATTCCGATTTTTTATTAACATAGTTTCACTAACTAAAGTTCCTTCATATTCAGTCGCAAAACTTAAAATACTAGCTAAAATATTATTTAGTTTAAGACTTGGATGAGGAATATTAACTCGTTGCCAAATTTTAGGATTTACACTATCAATTTTTATAGATAACCAATCAGCTTTTTTTAAAGTTTCTCGAACCTGTGGATTTTCAATTAAAGAAGCATTAGTGATAATAGCTATTTTAATACCTAAAGGTCGAAGTTGATCTATAGTTGCTCCAAGATCAGCATCTAAAGTTGGTTCTCCATCTGGTACAAAAGATAAATAATCTATATCTTCTCCTTGTTCACGTAACTGTTGGACTCGTTTGGTTACTTGTGTTACTAGATGTTTAGAACCATAAAAATGACGTAATTGTATCTCTGTATTTTCTGTAGGTCCAACTTGACAATAAGTACAATAATAAGAACAAGATTTAGGAGGAATATTATTTATACCTAAACTGCGTCCTAATCTTCTGGATGGTATAGGGCCAAAAATTTCCATATTAAAATAATAAGTGATTGTGTGAAATTTAGGATACAATTTATTACATTAATAATCAAGTATTTAATTAAATATTTCTTATTAATTTAAGCTTTTTATTAAAAAAAATAATTTTAAGGTTGACATTTAATAAAAAATCCGGCATAATTTCATACTTTTAGGTTTGCGGAGGGATGTCCGAGTGGTTAAAGGAGGCAGACTGTAAATCTGTTGACTATGTCTACGGAGGTTCGAATCCTCCTCCCTCCAAATTATTTAATAAATCTAAAACTAGAAAAATTCAAAAGCCCAAACCAAATTTAGAATATTTTACGCAAAGAATCTGGGAGGGGTGTCCGAGTGGTTAAAGGAGGCAGACTGTAAATCTGTTGGCTACGCCTACGGAGGTTCGAATCCTCCCCCCTCCAAAAAATTAAGCGGGTGTAACTCAGTTGGTAGAGTTTCTGCCTTCCAAGCAGAATGTCGAGGGTTCGAGTCCCTTCGCCCGCTCCAATATAATTAAAAATAGTATATAATACAAGATACACGCCCATATAGCTCAGTTGGTAGAGCACACCCTTGGTAAGGGTGAGGTCACCAGTTCAAATCTGGTTATGGGCTCCAAAATAATTTACTTTAAGAAGAAAGGTTTATTTTATGGCCAAAGAAAAATTTGATCGCAGCAAACCACATGTTAATGTTGGTACAATAGGTCATGTTGATCATGGTAAAACCACTTTAACAGCCGCTATAACGAAATGCATGGCAGAACTGTTTGGGGGCGAATTTAAAGGATATGATCAGATTGATAATGCTCCTGAAGAAAGAGAAAGAGGTATTACAATTGCGACTGCACATGTTGAATACGAATCTGAAAATCGTCATTATGCTCATGTAGATTGTCCAGGACATGCTGATTATATTAAAAATATGATTACTGGTGCTGCCCAGATGGATGGTGCTATTTTAGTCGTATCAGCAGCTGATGGGCCTATGCCACAAACTCGTGAACATATTTTATTAGCTCGTCAAGTTGGTGTGCCTTATATAGTTGTATATATGAATAAAGCTGACCAAGTTGATGATGATGAATTATTAGAATTAGTGGAAATGGAAGTAAGAGAGTTATTAGATAGTTATGAATTCCCTGGTGATGATATTCCTATCATAGTTGGTTCAGCATTGAAAGCATTAGAAGGTGATACCTCTGATATTGGCGTACCTTCAATAATTAAATTAATTGCTGAAATGGATGCTTATGTTCCAGAACCAGAACGTGATATAGACCAGCCTTTCTTAATGCCAATTGAAGATGTGTTTTCTATCTCAGGGCGTGGTACAGTAGTAACCGGTCGAGTTGAACGTGGTATAGTCAAGGTTGGTGAAGAAATAGAAATAGTTGGTATTAAAGATACAGCTATCACAACTTGTACTGGAGTTGAAATGTTCCGCAAATTGCTAGATGAAGGTAGAGCTGGTGATAATGTTGGTGTATTATTACGTGGCACTAAACGTGAAGAAGTAGAACGTGGACAAGTTTTAGCTAAACCTGGTACAATTAATCCGCATACTTATTTTGAAGCTGAAGTATATGTGTTGAGTAAAGAAGAAGGTGGAAGACATACTCCATTTTTCAATGGTTATCGCCCTCAGTTCTATTTCCGCACTACTGATACAACCGGTGCTTGTGAATTACCAGAAGGAATTGAAATGGTAATGCCTGGTGATAATGTTAAAATGACTATTAGAATGCTTGCTCCAATTGCAATGGAAGAAGGTCTCCGTTTTGCGGTTCGTGAAGGTGGTCGTACTGTAGGTGCTGGTGTTGTAGCTAAGATTATTGAATAATTTTTTGGAAATTGAAAGCCTCAAAACTTTCAATTTTTCTTAAATTAAGAATTTTTTGTAATTTTAATATTAATATGGTAAGCTTGTCTGACAAAGATAGTTTAGAAAATCAAGTAGAAGTATTGATATTTTAGTTCGCTTTAATGCTAAAGACTTAATATGATAGTTTTAGTGAACAAAATAGTTTTATTAGGCCAATAGCTCAATTTGGCAGAGCATCTCGCTCCAAACGAGAAGGTTGGGGGTTCGAGTCCCTCTTGGCCTGCCAATTTTCCTTTATTAATTCAATAATGAATACAAAAATAAAAACCGCTGCTTCCAATAAACTTGTTGATTTCATTAAATGGATATTAGTAGCTGTTTTGGTTGCAACTGGTATCTTCGGTTTCCATTATTTTTCTGAATATTCCCTGCTTTTACGTGTAGTTAGCATATTAGGCATAGTTGGCATTGCTTTTTTTGTTGCATCAACAACTACTAAAGGTCGTTCCGCAGTCGATTTTGTTCGTCAATCTCATATGGAAGTACGGAGAGTGGTGTGGCCAACTCGGCAGGAAACAGTACAAATGACTGGTATTGTATTATTAATGGTGGTTATGGTTGCCTTAATAATTTGGTCGTTAGATAGTTTATTACTTTGGGCAGTTAGAGTATTTACTGGTCAAGGAGGTTGATCATATGGCAATGCGGTGGTATGTCGTGCATACTTATTCTAACTTTGAAAGGCGAGTTAAATCATCTCTCGAAGAAAGAGTTAGATTGAGCTCGTTGTCCCACTGTTTTGGCGATATTTTAGTTCCAGTTGAAGAAGTTGTGGAAATGAGAGATGGCGTAAAACGTAAGAGTGATCGTAAACTTTATCCTGGTTACGTTTTGGTTCAAATGGATATGAACGATGAAGCATGGCATTTGGTGAAAAGTGTTCCCAAAGTCATGGGGTTTATCGGTGGTAGTGAACGAAAAAGTAAAGACAAATTTGTTCCACCAACTCCAATTTCTGATAAAGAAGCTGAAGCTATTTTACAACATATTCAAGATGGAGCACAAAAACCACGACCTAAAGTATTATTTGAAGTAGGTGAAGTGGTTCGTGTTATTGATGGGCCTTTTAACGATTTCAATGGTGTAGTTGAAGAAGCTAACTATGAAAAAAATCGATTACGAGTTGCCGTAAGAATTTTTGGGCGTTCAACCCCAGTTGAATTAGAATTTGGGCAAGTTGAAAAAGAATAATTACTTATAACGGGGAGCTGTTAAAGCGTTTTACCCGGTGCTTAGGAAAATAAAATGGCAAAAAAAGTACAGGCATATATTAAATTGCAGGTAAAAGCAGGTCAAGCTAATCCAAGTCCACCAGTTGGGCCAGCTTTGGGTCAGCATGGCCTTAACATAATGGAATTTTGCAAAACGTTTAATGCTAAAACTCAGAATTTAGAACCGGGAATGCCTACTCCGGTCGTTATTACAGCTTATTCTGATCGTAGTTTTACTTTTATCATTAAAACTCCACCAGCTTCGATTTTGCTAAAAAAAGCTGCTGGTATTAAAAGTGGCAGCAAGACACCTCATACTGATAAAGTTGGTAAAGTAACTAGAGAACAAGTTGAAGAGATTGCCAAGACTAAAATGGTAGACTTGAATGCTAATGATTTGGATGCTGCTGTGAAAATTATTGCAGGTAGTGCTAGAAGTATGGGAATAGAAGTGGAGGGATTATAATATGGCAAAGCTAAGTAAACGTGCAAAAATAATTAAAGAAAAAGTACAATCTGGCAAGTCTTATCCAATTGAAGAAGCATTTGAAATATTAAAATCAATTCCTCCAACTAAATTTGTTGAATCAGTGGATGTTAGTGTAAATTTAGGAGTCGATCCACGTAAATCAGAACAAGCAGTTCGTAGCTCTACAGTATTACCTAATGGTACTGGAAAACAAGTTAGAGTAGCAGTATTTGCTCAAGGTGATAAGGCTACAGAAGCTACAGAAGCAGGTGCAGATGTAGTTGGATTTGAAGATTTAGCCGATCAAGTTAAAAAAGGTTTTTTAGAGTTTGATGTTGTAATTGCATCTCCTGATACCATGCGGGTTGTGGGTCAGTTAGGTAAGATTTTAGGCCCTAGAGGTTTGATGCCGAATCCTAAAGTTGGTACTGTTACTCCGGACGTGGCAACTGCCGTTAAGATTGCTAAAGCTGGTCAAATACGTTATCGTACTGATAAAGCAGGTATTATTCATTGTATTATTGGTAAAGTTTCATTTAGTTCTAAAGAATTGCATGAAAACTTGAAAACTTTGATTACCGATTTGAATAAAATAAAACCTAGCACTGCAAAAGGTGTATATATGCAGAAAATTACTGTATCTACAACTATGGGACCTGGTATTATAGTTGATCAATCAACTTTATAGATATAATAGTTTATTTAATATATTAAATTCTTAAAATAAAATTCTTATTGTAAGATACTTAATATTTTTTCCTGACTTTGTGCTACTGGAATTATTCCAGCAGTCATCAAAGACCGTAGGTTCTTAATAAATCCTACGTAGATGGCAAACTTTGGTTTGCTTATTATTATAAACCTAGGAGAACGTTAATGCCGCTTAAATTAGATGATAAGCGAGCTATCGTTGCCACCGTTAATGAAATTGCTAGTACTGCTCATTCTGCGGTTGCTACCGAATATCTTGGTATGACTGTTACAGAAATGACTGACTTGCGAAGAAAAGCACGGGAAGCTGGTGTTTACTTACGTGTAGTGAGAAATACTTTAGCTAAAAAAGCTGTTTCTGGTACTGATTTTGAGTGTTTACAAGAAACTCTAGTTGGACCAATTGTATTAGCATTTTCTATTGACGATCCAGGTGCTGCTGCACGGGTTATCGATGATTTCAGTAAAACTAACAAAAAATTAGTTGTTAAAGCTATTGCTATTGGTGGTAAATTACTACCAGCTCAATCAATAACTGATATAGCTAAATTACCAACTTATGATGGAGCTGTTAGTATGCTGATGTCCGTCATGCAAGCACCTATTAGCAAATTAGTACGTACCCTTGCTGAACCTCATACTAAACTTGTGCGTACAATAGCTGCAGTAGGCGATAGTAAACCATCTTAGGAATTTCATAGAAATTTCAAATCAGAAATTAGGAGATTTATTTATGGCAGTAGCCAAAGAAGATATTTTAGATGCCATTGCTGATATGTCAGTGATGGAAGTAGTAGAGCTTGTTAAAGCAATGGAAGATAAGTTTGGAGTTTCAGCAGCAGCACCAGTTGCAGCAGTTGCAGCTTCTGCTGGTGGTGGCGAAGCTGCTTCTGCCGTAGAACAAACTGAATTTACAGTATCTTTAACTAGTTTTGGTGAAAAGAAAGTTCAAGTTATTAAAGCCATTCGTAGTATTACCAGCTTAGGTCTTAAAGAAGCTAAAACTTTAGTTGAAGGAGCTCCTTCAGTTGTCAAGGAAGATATCCCTAAAGATGAAGCTGAAAAGATCAAGAAAGAACTTGAAGAAGTTGGTGCTACTGCTGAAATCAAATAATTATTTTAACTAGCTATTTGATTTTATATATGTTTCCTATTAGGAAGCATATAACTGGTTAGTAATGGATTACTAATCATAATTATAGAAAATATTAAAAGTTACCACACAGATGGAACTTAGTTCGGTAGTAACCGACAACAATCCCAACCTCCTCAAGAGAGATAACTTACTTTAGTCTTTAGTTACACTATCTTGAATCAAGAATTCATGCAGTTTTTCAAAATTAGTTGATGACAACTATGCCCTACTCTTTCACTGAAAAAAAACGCATTCGTAAAAGCTTTGGGAAATATCCCAGCATATTAGAAGTGCCTTATTTGTTAGCTATTCAGCTTAATTCCTACAAAGATTTGCTACAAATAGATACTCCAATAGAAAAAAGGTCTGATAAAGGTCTGCATGCTGCTTTTAAATCTGTGTTTCCTATAGATAGTTTTTCTGGTCATGCGACTCTTGAATATGTTAGTTATCGGCTTAGCAAACCAACTTTTGATGTTAAAGAATGTCAATTACGTGGTATGACCTATGCCACTTCTTTACGAGTCAAAGTACGATTAATTATTTACGATAAAGACTCTAAAGCAGTTAAAAATGTTAAAGAGCAAGAAGTTTATATGGGTGAAATTCCCTTAATGACTAAAAATGGAACCTTTGTTATCAATGGGACCGAACGGGTTATTGTATCGCAGTTACATCGTTCACCTGGAGTCTTTTTTGATCATGATAGAGGTAAAACCCATACTTCTGGTAAAATTTTATTTAATGCTAGGATAATTCCTTATCGTGGTTCATGGTTAGATTTTGAATTTGATCACAAAGATTGTTTATATGTTAGAATCGACCGTCGTCGTAAGCTACCAGCTACTATCATTCTTCGAGCTTTAGAATTTAATAATGAAGAGATTTTATCTAAATTTTTTGATACTCATAAAATCAAACTAATAGATAATGATTTTTATTGGCAAATTGATTTTAAACAGCTACGTGGAGAGATGGCTCCTTTTGATATAAAAGATGCAGATGGCAATGTAATCGTTTCAGTTGGAAGACGAATTACTCCTAAACTAATAAAACAACTACAAAAAATAGAAATAGTTAGAATTCCACAAAATTTTTCAGAAGGAAACGCTGATAATTTTTTACTTGGTAAGATATTAGCTCATGATGTTATCTCAGCAAATGATGGCGAAGTTATTATTAAAGCCAATGAGGAAATTTCTGAAGATACTCTAATTCTATTACAAGAACATAAAATTGAACAGTTTGAGGTTTTATATACTAATGATTTAGATCGAGGTCCTTATGTCTCCAACACATTAAAGATTGATCCAACTACTAGCCCAGTAGAAGCTTGGGTAGAAATTTATCGGATGATGCGACCTGGTGAACCACCTACGAGTGAATCAGCTAAGACTTTGTTTAACAATCTGTTTTTTACTCCAGAACGTTATGATCTGTCAGAAGTAGGACGGATGAAATTCAATCGTAGAATTGGTAGAAAAAAGACTACTGGTTTAGGAATTTTATCATCAGATGATATCATTGAAGTATTGCGTACTATTAATGATATTCGTAATAATAAAGGTGATATTGATGATATTGATCACTTAGGTAATAGACGAGTACGAAGTGTTGGTGAAATGACTGAAAATCAATTCAGAATTGGATTGGTACGAGTAGAAAGAGCAGTTAAAGAACGTTTAAGCCAGCCAGAATCTGCTCAAATGATGCCACAAGAATTAATTAATGCCAAACCAGTATCAGCAGCTATTCGAGAATTTTTTGGTTCTAGTCAATTATCACAGTTTATGGATCAAAATAATCCACTTTCTGAGGTTACCCATAAACGTCGAATTTCAGCTTTAGGACCTGGTGGTTTGACTCGAGAGCGAGCTGGTTTTGAAGTACGTGATGTGCATCCAACTCACTATGGTCGTCTTTGTCCAATTGAAACCCCAGAAGGCCCAAATATTGGCCTAATTAATTCATTGGCAAGTTATGCTAGAACCAATTCTTATGGTTTTTTAGAAACTCCATATCGACGAGTAGAAAATGGGAAAATAACTTCTCAGATAGATTACTTGTCAGCAATTGATGAAGGTAATAATGTAATTGCCCAAACTAATGCTGCAGTGGATTCAGATGGTAATTTGACCGATACCATGGTTACAGTGCGCCATAACAATGAATTTACAGTGAAAAACCGTGAAGAAGTAAACTACATGGATGTTTCACCCAAACAAATTGTATCTGTGGCAGCAGCCTTAATTCCATTTTTAGAACATGATGATGCTAACCGAGCTTTAATGGGTTCTAATATGCAAAGACAAGCTGTACCAACTTTGCGATCAGAAAAACCATTAGTTGGTACAGGTATAGAACGTACTGTAGCAATAGACTCTGGAGTGGCAATTATTGCAGAACGCAGTGGTGTTGTAGACTCTGTAGATGCTTCACGTATTGTAGTTCGAGTTGATGAAATTGTTGAAAATACTGAAGATGAATATTCTGGTTTGGTTGATATTTATAATCTGATAAAATATGTACGCTCGAATCAAAATACTTGTATCAATCAAAAACCTTTAGTACGCCCTGGCGATATAATTAAAAAAGGTGATGTATTAGCTGACGGCCCTTCCACTGATTTAGGTGAATTAGCATTAGGGCAAAATATGTTAGTAGCTTTTATGCCTTGGAATGGTTATAATTTTGAAGATTCAATTTTAATTTCCGAACGAGTGGTGGAAGAAGAACGTTTTACTTCTATTCATATCGTGGAACTAAGTTGTTTGGCTCGTGATACAAAATTAGGCCCAGAAGAAATTACCTCTGATATTCCTAATTTATCAGAATCTGTCCTCAAGAATTTAGATGAAACCGGTATTATTTCTATTGGAGCTCAGGTTAAACCAGGAGATATTTTAGTTGGTAAAGTTACTCCTAAAGGTGAAACTCAGCTTACTCCAGAAGAAAAATTATTGAGAGCTATTTTTGGTGAAAAAGCCTCTGAAGTAAAGGATAGTTCATTACGGGTATCTAGTAGTACTAGTGGTACAGTTATTGATGTGCAAGTATTTACTCGAGATGGAATTGAAAAAGATGCTCGTACTTTACATATTGAAAAGTTAGCTTTAGAAAAAGTTAAAAAAGATTTAAATGATGAATTCAGAGTTTTGGAAAATGATGTATATAGTCGTTTAGAACCATTATTAATTGACCAAACAGTAAAAAATGCTCCTCCAGATTTAAATCTTGATATTAAAATAACAACTGATAACTTAGCTGGCATAGGACAACGAACTAAATTATTTGAAATCCAGGTTCAAGATTTTGAAATTCAAGCTAAAATAGACCAGCTTAACCAACAGCTTAAAGATTATCGTAAGTATTCTGATGATATGTTTCAAGAAAAGCATAAAAAACTGATTACTGGTGATGATTTACCACCTGGTGTTTTAAAGATGGTTAAAGTTTATTTGGCTGTAAAACGTCAAATTCAGCCTGGAGATAAAATGGCTGGTAGGCATGGTAATAAGGGTGTGGTTTCTATGATTGTTCCAGTAGAAGATATGCCACATACTGAAGATGGTCGACCAGTAGATATTGTGTTGAATCCACTTGGAGTTCCATCTCGAATGAATATTGGCCAAGTATTGGAAACTCATTTAGGTTGGGCAGCTAAGACTTTGGGTGAAAAGTTAGAATCATTACTGAAAAATAAAGAACCAATTGTAAAAATTCGAGAATTATTGGATAAAATTTATAATGTTAGTGGTGGTAAAAAAGAAAATATAGCTGATTTTACCGATGATGAGATACTTGAATTAGCTCATAATTTAAGTGATGGGGTACCTATGGCAACTCCAGTATTTGATGGAGCTAATGAGGAAGAAATTAGAGGCATGTTAGAGTTGGCTGACCTACCAATCAGCGGTCAAACAACTTTATACGATGGCCGTACTGGTGAAAAATTTGATCGGCCAGTTACAATTGGTTATATGTATATTTTGAAACTCAATCACTTGGTTGATGATAAAATGCACGCTCGTTCTACTGGACCTTATAGTCTAGTTACTCAACAACCTTTGGGTGGTAAAGCTCAATTTGGTGGTCAACGATTTGGTGAAATGGAAGTCTGGGCTTTGGAAGCTTATGGTGCCTCTTATACTTTGCAAGAGATGTTGACGGTTAAGTCAGACGATGTTAATGGCCGTACTAAGATGTATAAAAACATTGTTGATGGTAATCATCAAATGCAGGCTGGAATGCCAGAATCGTTTAATGTTCTTATTAAAGAAATTCGTTCATTAGGAATTGATATTGAATTAGAACAAGTTTAATATTAATATATTGAACTAGCAGTCATGCAGGTCAGATAAAAAAAGTATAAGTAAATAATTTAAAATTATGCTATTATTAATCACCTGCTTGGCTATTTAACAAATCTGTTCCCCAAACTCCTGTTTCATTTGTTTGGGATTAGCAATTAATTATCCATCAATCTTATCAATCAATTCCAAAGTTTTCAAGGGTGTGGCCGAGATATAATGTTTAATATGGTTAATCCACCAAACAGGTTAATTTTATCCCAAAATAATTGCCATCTATTAGTGGTTTGTACTAATGCACGTAAGCTTAAAACAATTTTAGCCCCTCTTTCCAACACATTCCAGAACCACATAATATTTGTTTTACCTACGTAATTTATTTTCTCCTCCTACTTTCACTCATATATCGTAGGTAGTTACAAAAAATCAATGAATCCGAAAGGTAAATTGAATAGTAAAGGAACAAATCACAACAAACAATAAAAAAGCTACTTCTGCTGAGTGTAACCATTCTGGACCAATAGTAATGTATTTATTCTGTGGTAAAGCTATATTTATCTGTTCTAAAGGAGAGCTTTCTGGAATATAACCAATTGGATTGCCAAATAACGAATTCCACCATTGTTGTTTATGTAAAATTGGAATTGCTTCGGTTAAAGGGAAATTTATAATATTATTACCTTTAGAATCAGTTAATTGTTCGGTATCTACAGGCCAAGTAAGTTGCCATTTTCCATCTTCGATTTTATTAGCATTGAGTTGTATTGTTTCTGAAATTGGAGATATTGTTATTTCAATTGCTGTTCCTGCTTCTGGTAAAATATAATTGTAATCTGTACCTAACCATACTAATAAAAATAATACTGGTAATGAAGCTAAAACTGCTGGAACTAAAGTTAAACCAATCTGTTTTCCAGATAATTTTAGGGATTTGCTGATTAATTTCCAAGCTCCACTAAATTCACCATCATAATCGTTCAAGGCTTTCCTAGTTGTAGATATGTCAATTTTTAATTTGGAGAGCTTATCTTGGGAAGATAATAATACATATAATCCCATTGAAATAACCGAACCAATAATTCCCCAAACAGCCAATTTAAGCATTGGTGATAGAAAAGTACTTAATATTACAGTATCAAACCAAGAAAAAAACGGTGAAGGTATATCAAAAAAACCCATATAATTTACTCAAAATGTGGAATTAAAATCGTGAATTTAAAATATCCAATTGCTGAATTTGGATTCCTATTTCATCATTTCTACTAAAATAGCTACAATCTTTTGAATGTCATTTATATAATATTTATCAATATCAATATATGCAGTATTTCCAACTAATTTAATAAATTTCCATTCGTCACCAATTGTAACTGCACCATAAATACATGCTATTGTATTTTTTTCTCTTGCATTAAAAATTGTGGCAGCATACATTTCTGCAATACACTGTCCCAAACCACTGATGATATTTTCATTTTTAGCTTCTACTATCGTGACAATTGGCGTATCCAAATAGAATTGTTCGGCAGAACGACTTAAAATAAAATCGCAATAACCATTTAAGCCTTTATCTTTATCAACTGTAAAATCAATTCCAGAAAAAAAACTGATTTTATTTTTGAGTTGATCTTTAATTTCTAATAATATGTTTGCAATTATCAATTCAGAACGAGCTTTTTCTGTATTAATGGCTAAAGCAAGTGGAACATTTCGCTTTAATATTGTCTCAAGAAATGAACTAATTTTCAGACTATTAATATTAAGAAAAAGCTCTTCATCTTCAATAATTTTTATATTAAGCTCAGATTTAACTTTTTTTAAGGTGAAATCGCTGTATGCCATTGAGTTTAAGATTTATCTTGTAGTTTACTAAAACTTAGGTTTTTAAATATATTATGAATCTTTTTTATGTTCAGCTTCAGCATCTTGAACTAGAGTTTCTTCTTCAGCTTTTTTGCCTCGTATTTTTCTGATCAAAGCCCGTATTGGCCAAAATAAAATTATGGCTAATGCTGTTACTATTGCGACTACTAATCCAATCAAAGAGCCAATTAAAGTCAATCCTGCACCTGGACCAACATATGCTGATACTGTTCCAGAAAATACCATTACAAAGATTGCAATTCCTTTCATACTTGTTTTCATATTATGTTCCTATTGCTTAGAAAATTCAAAATTTAAAGAATCAGGATTAATTCGTTGTCCCCAACTAACAATTGCCAAAAAATTTTCATCTTTAGGACTACGAAATGGACTGATAAATTCCCAAACTATTTCTTTGGCTGGAGTGATTTCAAATATACGTCCTTGATAAGATTCGGTAATCAGAGTATTACCATTCTCTAATCTTTGTTGTGAACCTTTACCTAGAGTTCTAAGCATATTCTGTTCATCACCAGTGTATTGCCAAACTATTTCCATTGTTGCAGGATTAAATTCTATCACTCGAGAATAGCCACCTTTACCATAATAACCCTGATTATCAAATATCAACATATTCCCATTAGGAAGAAAGTCTGGATCATGTTGTCGATGCCAATAGCCTTTAATAGCCCATATTACTTGTTCACTATCCGGATCAATTGCTGCTATTACATCTATATTTCTGATTGAAACTAAAATTTGACCAGGTTGTAAGAATGGAAACTTAGTTGCTAAGCTTTCATCAAGTATATCTACGGCGTTAACATGCCAAGGGTCCCATTTTACACTTATTTCTCCCAAGGTATATAAAAGTTCTTTAAATTCAGAGTTATAAAAAGCTTGAGAGATAGAAATTTGTTTCAATTCTTTACCATCATCGGATAAAATTGCTATTCCATCTTCCAATAGTGGTGGTTCAAGATTAATTTGTGGAACTCTTTCTTGAGTGAAATCATGAATCAATGCATATATTTTGCCATCACTGTCGATATTCACATCATGATGCACATTTTCTGCATATTTCCACAATAAGTTGGAATCCTTATCTAGTTTGATCAAGCCATAACCATAAGGAGTATCACCATGCACTTCATAAGTTGCTAATAAATCACCATTCGGATATAAATGAGCTTTCCGCCAATAAATAAAATCTTCTGGTAGTGGCATATTTACATGTGGAGGGTTTTCCCAAGCTTTAGAAAATGGAAATTGCCATTCATGTACAATTTCACCATCCATTGTCATTAAAAAAGCTTTTTGAGCGTGGCCAGAAGTAAATAAAGTTAGCCCATTATTAGCTTTAGCTTGATTATATTTAAAAATTCCACTTTCTAAATATCTAGTTCTAGGAAATAATTTTCTATCATCATATTTGCTACGTGGCTTAGTTTTTTCATGTAATGCCTTGGCAGCCCGATAAGCGTCATGGATATACGGATATGGCCACAATTTCATCTTATAAGCTACCATTCCATAAATCATGCCCATAAAAATCAGAGCAATTGATAAAGCAACAAAAAATAGCTTTTGTCCTATGTTATTCATCTTTTTTTCCTAAGGTTATAATTTTTATAGTATAGTCATAAAATTAGGTACTGGGCTTGGACTATAATGAAATTTGTAAATATACTTAAATATCAGTAAGTTACACCAAATTGACAAAATATCTAACTAACTGATATTT
>JASFYV010000013.1:0-3506 GCA_045046925.1 Candidatus Marithrix sp.
TAATTAAAAATTGTAACTTCAGTAGATTTTTAACGTGCATTTTTTAACTCATTGTTTTTATAAAGATACATAATTTTAGCTCTTAATTCACATTATAGAACTAAGAAGATTATTTTTCTTCTATCACAAATTTAGATACTCCATTTACGTCTAACTTTCGTTCTAATACGGGATAAAAAGCAAATAATTTATCTTGTTTAGGGAAAAATTTTTTATCTAATTTTACAGTTGATAAAGCTTCTTGTAATTTGCTTAGACTTGTTTTAGTGACAGTAAAGACAAATGGCAAGATTTTTTCCTGTTCTTTACCAAAGTCTCGGTCTTTCTTATCCCATTTACGCCCTACTTCATCCGTTTGCAATTGAAACACTTCATCGATATTAATTCCTTTATTTTCAAAATGTTGGAATATATGAGCCAATACTCCTGGCAAATCATAACAAGAGCCTCTTACCATCCATCTTGAAAAATATATCTCATCATTATTACGAAAATATTTAATCAGCTGTTGTGAATCAGAATTACAATTTTTATGACTCAAGACATCAGCTAACATGGCACATGCTGTAGGTTCAGGGCCAGCACCTTTACCTTGCATATCAGTATAAACTAAATATTTAGAATAAATCTCTATATAATTATCAGGGCCTTTTATAGCAGCAATCTTGCTAGATTTAGGTACTAACATTGGATAGACTAAAAAAAATGGCTCTGGTTGAGAATTTGATTGAGCGATTGCCACTAATTTAATAGTACTATCAAGGTATTTACTAGCATAGATAAAATCTACTGAACGAATTCGATCAAAAGCTTTATTATCATCAATCCCTCTAATCAAATCTGGATTTGGAGTAGCTTCAGTTCCAAATGCAATTCTGGATAAAATTTGGAGTTTATAAGCCGCATCTTGCCCATCAACATCACCAGCTCCACCAGGTTCAGCATATCCTCTTGCTACTGACTCATCTAATACCATATCGTAAGTTTGCTTCTTGGAAGTATAAATAGTTTTTTCCATTTCATCTAACATAAAATTGGTAGTACCATTTAAAATCCCAACCATTCCTTGTACTTCATCAGCAGCTATATGTTCAGAAAGTGATCTGATTAAAGGTAAACCAGCGGCTACAGCAGCTTCTATACGAACATCATTGCAATTCGAGCCAAAAAATTCAGATAAATGATTTGCTACCATTGCCTTATTGGCAGTCACAAATAATACTTCATCGCCCCAGTTTAAATTATCCCGTTTATATCTTAAATATTCTATAGCATCAATAGCACCAGTTGCTTCAACTATAACATCTACTTTATCATTTTCTGATTGTAATTTATCTTTTGCTTTAATGAAGCGAAGCTTTTTGCCTAAAGATTTTTCAATCTGTTTACGAGCCTCTTTTTTAGCTTTTTTACCTGGACTTCTATCTAAAATCCATTTAATTTCTATATTATTAGAGTTCACTGCTTGTCTGGCAACTTCTTGATTAATATTGCCAAAACCTATAATGCCTATTGTTCTCATATTTTAACCTTGTTATTTTGATATAAAACATTTCCCGATTCAGTTAAAAACAACCTCCCCTAATCCCCCTTAAATAAGGAGAGGACGCAAGGGGTGGTGGGAAACTATATAATGGATAGAATAACCACAAGGGATTACCCCTAATTTGGCAAAATCACTGATAAATATTAACGATGAATTGGAAACATTATTGTATCTTTAATATTTGGGCTATTTGTCAAAAGAGCTAACATCCTTTCTATTCCCATTCCCCAACCAGCTGCTGGTGGCATGCCATGTTCTAAGGCCAATAAGAAATCTTCATCAATCTCCAGTGCATTTTCATCACCATCTTGAGCTGCTGCTGCTTGTACTTCAAATCGTTTCCTCTGTTCAATCGGATCTGCCAATTCACTATAAGCATTTACTACTTCCCAACCATTCACAACTAATTGAAATCTATCAACTATACTACTGTTATCATCATTAGTTCTAGCCAAAGGTGATAGTTCTATTGGATGACCAACTAAAAAAGTTGGGTTAATTATAGATGGACGAGCGGTTTTTTTATACAATTCATCAATAAGAGAACCTCTACCAAGATTGGCAATAGTCTTTTCATCCAACAATTTACGTTGCATAATTTCAGTGCGTAATTCTTCTATAGTTGGAAATGCGTTTATGTCTAAGTCAGCTTTTTCTATTAATAGCTCCCTAAAAGATAAACGTGGCCAATCACCAGAAAAATCAATATCTTGACCTTGATAATTTATTGTATTGCTACCAATTACAGCCTCAATTACATATTTTAACATTTTTTCAGTGAAAACTATTAAATCTTCAAAATTCCAATAAGCTGCATAAAACTCTAACATATGAAACTCTGGCCAATGAGCTAAACTCATACCTTCATTGCGAAAACAAGTTGCTATTTCATAAACTCGGTCAAATCCACCAACCAAAGCTCGTTTTAAATAAGTTTCTGGAGCAATACGTAGTTCGGCATCTATATCAAGAGCATTGTGATGAGTTTTAAAAGAACGGGCTAAAGCTCCAGATTTTTGAATTTGAATAGCTGGTGTATCTACTTCGATAAAATTATGTTCTTCTAAAAAACTCCGTAAAACTTGTTTTAATTTAGCTCTTTTAATATAAATGTTAGCAACTTCATTATCAGTACTCGTTAATAAATAACGTTGTTTCAGTCGAGCTTCAGAATCTTTAATGCCATGATATTTATCTGGTAATGGACGTAGTGATTTACTAAGAAAAGTCCAATTTTGCACTCCTAAAGTTGGTTCACCTTTTTTAGTTGTATAACGATTACCATGTACACCTATAAAATCTCCTAAATCAACACTGTTCATAAACAAATTAAAATTATCCTCGCCCAATTCATTTTTTTTCAAGGATATTTGGCCACGATCTAAAGCATTTCCTATAGTGACAAATACTAACTTGCCAAATTTTCTGATAGATAGTACTCGGCCTGCCATAGATGCAGTGCTATCTTCTTCAAGTTTTCTAAGTTCCCCAATTTTATGAGTGCATTCATAGCGATCTGGATAAACATTTAAACCAGAATCGAGTAAATTCTGCATTTTACTAATTCGTACTTCCATTGTATCTTCAATTGCGTTTTTCATTTACTTTTAATTAGTTATATATTAATAAGTTAATCCTTGAAAGCAGATTAGCAAAAAAAATACTAATTTGCAAGTTATTTAAATCATTGAGTTTGAAACTATCGTATTTTTAAATTTGATAAACTACAGTAGACAACTTTCCTAAATAATAGACATCTTTCCTAAATAGAGCAATGTTCTCAAGTTGACAATAGCAGCCATTAATAGCCAAATTAAACTATAATTTTTATGTTTACCACGGTAAATATATTTAACACAGAGAAAAATTTTACAAGTTGGATTAATATTTTCAATTAAAATCCGTCTTTTAGAAAGAGCCTGATTATGAGCCTTAGTTTTAGCAGTACGAGGAACACCTT
>JASFYV010000014.1:0-5083 GCA_045046925.1 Candidatus Marithrix sp.
TTCTTTGAAAAGTATTTTAGAACAATCTGAAGAAGTATGAATAAATGACAATTCAATATCAATTACTTTTTCTCGGAAATCTTGATAATCCTTCTTAGAATCTTTATTAAATGTATCTTCATTAAAAATTAATACTATTTTACATTTTTTTGATTCTTTTAATATAGAAACCAATCCTAATATATCTTTTGCAGATAGAGAATCACCTTTTCTTTCAAAATCATCGAAACAAATAAGAGTTTTTGAGACTGAAAGAAATGACATGGACTGAACAAATGATCCCCAGTTTTTGCTCGGAAATAAATCTGAGATTAAAGTTGGTAATTTATTTAATATTTTTCTAAAAATACTCTTACTGAACCCATCAACATTACTCTTAAAAGTTTCTAAAGAAACACCATTTTTAATTAACTGTTTATCAATTATTTGTTCAAAAATTGTGAGTTTTAGTGATTCAAGAGAATTAATACCGAAAAGACTAACATATGAATATTTATTGAGAGAAATTTTTTTATCATTTTTAAAAACTTTTTTCAGGATTTTGTTCCAACAACATAAACATGTAGTTTCATTGTCATTTTCTGCAGCCTGTTTCAGAATATCATTCCAAAAATAAGTTTTTCCAGTTCCCCATTTTCCTTTGATAGCAATAACTTCAGGAATATCTGTTTTTAAAAAATCTTCAATTACTTCTTCTATTTTTTCTAGGCTCATTGTAATAAAATTGTTTTAGATATGAAAAAAATTAGATTTTGCAAATTAAAGTATTTGAACAAGATTACACAGATTAAAGGATAGACAAGATTTTAAAATCTTATTAATCTTCAAATCCGTTAAATCTTGTTCAAAACAAATTAACTCACATCAACCGTTCCATGCCAAGCTCCAACAGCCTGCCCAGCATAAATCAACGCACAACCATCTGGAACTCGTTCATCAAGCACCAACGGCAAACTAGCACCATTAATTTGCACCTGTTCTGAGCCATTAAACTGCTTTGCAACTGTAGGATTAACATGCACACCAGCAACGTCAGCATCAAGCGTATCCTGTAAAGCCGCAGCCCGACGCACCAAAGCATCTCCAGAATAAATTGGCATTTCCGTGATCCGTTGCAAACCTTCACTAACCATATTTTCAAAACTAGTAGGAACTTGCCAACCAGCAGAATTATTAGGTTTTTTATCCCCAATTATGGCTTGCAATTCATCACGAACTTGCTCAGAAGAAACATAATCAAATCCATCTATATCAAATAGATTACCTAATACTCGCAATATTTTCCAAGCTGGCCGAGTGCTTCCGGTAGGATTAACCACGCCACCAAAACTCTGCCATAAACCTTCCGCATTTACATAAGTACCACTGGTCTCAGTAAATAAAGAAATTGGCAAAATAACATCGGCATAATTTTCTATCGCATCAGTTTTATAAGCTGTCAATGACACCACAAAATCAGCCTGTTCTAAACTCGCCAATGAGCCAGTACAACTATCCAATTCAGGTTCTAAACCTAGCAAGACATAAGCTTTCAAATTCTGGGTCAACATAGCATTAGCATCTAAACCGGCTTCACTAATAGCTTCTCCACCAGCTTGTCGATGCGGTACAACCCCAGCCAACCATGCACCAGCAGTATTGTTAGCTGCCGGTAAATAACCCAATCTAGCTCCAGTTAACTTAGCAATAGTAGCTGCTAAAGACCGAATTGTAGCAAATTGTGGATGAGAAGTAGCTAAATTACCTAACAATACCGTCCGCTTTTCTCCAGTTTGTAAAGCTTTACCAATTGCCTGTTGTTCACTATTAAATGTAGTATCAGCCAATAATTTTTGTATATCAGTAGGAATCAAACCATTACCTAACAAGGACTTTGCAATTCCAGCTAAGTTTTCCACCCAAGCATTTGGAGCTACAATCATTTTAGCCGCAATTGGGAAATTAAACTCATAATCAATCGGATTGAAAACAGCTATTTTAGCTTCAGCTTTCCGTAATCGATGATTGAGAATTGGTTGTTCTTTCCGCAGATGAGAGCCAATTAATAAAGCAGCATCACAAGTTTCTAAATCAGTAATTGCTTGACCTAAATAAGGAAATAATGGAGCTTGCTGTTGATCACTAAAATCTACTTGTCGTAATCGATGGTCAATATTATTGCTACCAATGCCACGCATCAGTTTTTGCAATAGAAACAATTCTTCTACTGTAGCGGTAGGTGAAGCTAATGTACCGATGGATTTACTGTCAATTTTTTTAAGATTATCAACTGCATAGGACAATGCAGTATCCCAATGAACCTTTTGCCAAGTTCCATTTTTTTTAATCATTGGACTAGTTACACGGTCTTTAGCAGCTAAACCTTCATAACTAAATCGATCTCGATCTGAAATCCAAATTTCATTAATTGCTTCATTTTCTCTTGGAACTACTCGTAGAACTTGATTCAGCCGAGTATGCACCGCAATATTAGAGCCTACGGAATCATGGGGAGCGATAGTATTATGCTGCTGCATTTCCCAAGCTCGAGCAGAGAAGCGGAATGGCTTGGAAGTCAAAGCTCCAACTGGACATATGTCAATCATATTACCAGATAATTCTGAAGTAATATTTTTCTCTACATAAGTTCCTATTTCCATATGCTCGCCACGGCCAGGGTCGCCCATTTCTGAGATTCCACTGATTTCCTTGCTGAACCGCACACAACGAGTACAATGAATACAACGAGTCATTTCTGTTGCAATCAATGGCCCTAAATTCTTACTAATAACAACCCGTTTGCCTTCTTGGTAGTTAGAAACATCGTTACCATAACCAACTGCAACATCCTGTAGCTCACACTCACCACCTTGATCACAAATCGGGCAATCTAAAGGATGATTAATCAACAGGAATTCCATAACCGCTTTTTGAGCAGCAAGTGCCTTAGTCGAGCGGGTAAAGACCTTCATGCCATCCATTACAGGAGTAGCACAAGCGGGCATAGGTTTAGGGACTTTTTCTACTTCAACCAAGCACATCCGACAACTGGCTACTATTGAAAGTTTCTTGTGATAACAAAAGCGTGGAATATCAATTCCATTGGCTTCTGCAACTTCAATTAGCTTTTGACCGGCTTGAACTTGATAGGATTTGCCATCTATTTCAATCGTTAGCATTATTTTTTATATGGTGAATACCATCTCTCGAAGTGAAAAGAATGACAGTTCTAAAACTGCCGAACTCGTAAATATGGATGACACGTCTTTATCCAAAATCTGTATCAAAAATCGTTTAATTATAAAGCAACAGTCAAAAATTAGCAAATATGGCAAAATCGCAATGATTTTGGCTATCTAATGAGAAGAAAATTAACCATGAATAAAAAAGCTATAAGATGATTTTGTTGGTAGTTTTCCAATTGCGATTAAAGATATTGGTAAGTTGCTAAAGGATAATTTTGACAAAAACGGTAAGGCCATAATAGATAATTCTACTGGGATATCGGCAGTTATAATTGGTCTGTTTAGAAAACCGTTTGTTGACAAGTATTTTGAGAAACTTACTGATGGAAAGCTGAATAATTATGGTTTAAAAGTTTATTGTCTCGGGCCCCACCTTTAGTATAAATGTTATAATATTGAGATGGAAGATTATAAACATGGTTTACATACATCATTTTCAATTCATCTACATATAGTTTGGATAACAAAATATAGAAAGAAAGTGTTGAAAAATAGCCACTTTTGTAAGAGATACGAAAAGAATGTGATAAATTAAAGGTAGATATTTTAAAAGGTAACGTATCAAAGGATCATGTACATATAATGGTGTCGATTCCTCCTCAACAAAGTATAAGCCGCTTAGTATAACGTTTAAAAGGAAAATCATCTTGCATTATCAAATTTTCCACAATTAAAAAAGGTATATTGGGGAAGACTGGGCAAGAGGATACTTTGTCCGCAGTAGTGGTAATGTAACCGATGATATTATTAAGAATTATATTGATAAACAATCTCATGATGACGATGGTTTTTCTATTAGTTAATACTTTATAGTGAGCTTTAGCCTTAACCGCCCACTTTAGTGGTTAGTCGAAACCTCCTACTATAATGCTGGTTTATATACAGCCAGAGATAAATTAACTATTCATTCATCAAAAGAAAAAGTTTTTGAAACTGTTAAAGATTTTGTTAATTTGGAAATTGAAGAAGCACGAGAAAAATATCAGTTAGGTAAAGATTCACAAGACTGGAAAATTATAAAAGCTCAAAAAGATATTGTTGAGCATAATATAGAAAAATCTCATATAGTTCCAATTTTATATCGACCATTTGATAAAAGATATACTTTTTATACTGGAAAATCAGGTGGTTTTATTTGTAGACCAAGACGTGATATTATGCAACATATATTATTGAAAAATATTGTTTTTATTACCAAGATATAATTAAAACTGATTCTGTACAACATTTTTTAGTTTCTAATAATTTAATTGATTATCATACTCTTGAGACAGCCAATGCTTGTGCTACTTGTTTCCCTATCTACATTTATCCAACAAAAGACCTCCTAAGTTCTCCATCAACCAAACGCAAACCCAACTTCTCCCCAAAATTCATCAAAGATATAGAAACCCATCTCAACCTAAAATTCATAGATGATGGCATCGGCAACTTAACCAAAACCATCGGCCCTGAAGACATATTTCACTACATCTACGCAATTTTCCACAGCCCAACTTATCGCCGACGTTACGCCGAATTCCTTAAAATAGACTTCCCACGTTTACCCTTAACCAGCGACAAAAAACTATTCAAACAATTAGCTAAACTTGGCAAGCAACTAGTAACCATCCACCTAATGGAAGCCGATATTGAGACAGAAAGCAGTTACCCAATTGAAGGCAATAATCTAGTAGAAAAAATCACTTATAAAGATGAAAGAGTTTACATCAACAAAACCCAATAATGAGTTGAAGCATTATTTTTAGGAGTTAATATTGGAATTAAGAAATTTTCTACAAAAAATCTAAATAACTCAGCATTCATAGTGCCAGTATAACACCTACCCCTTCAACAGTTAATACACCAGCAGTACTGAT
>JASFYV010000015.1:0-20048 GCA_045046925.1 Candidatus Marithrix sp.
GTGTAAAATACTTGCGAGGACTTCAATAAGGCGATAGACTTGGCCTTTCAAAAAGATCATTGAATTTAAATAGTACTATAATATATAGCTCCCAGATTTTATTTGGAAATGTTTACCAAGTTCTGCCTGATCTAAATTGAAGCAGAGCTTCTGAAACATCGTATTACTAAATAAAATTTGGGAACAATTATCTATCTATATGAAATTATTATAGCATTTCCAGATTTAGTTAAATACTACCTCTCCTAATCCTCTCCTTAAATAAGGAGGGGACGAAAGGGGTGGTTTATGTAGGAAACGCTATAACAAAGAACTCCTATAGTTTCATTCGTTTGAAAATAGGTTCTGGAATATAACGGATAATAGTCATAATTGGCCACCAAAACCAAGGCAAATAAACTACACTTTTCCGTTTTTCGATAGCTTTATAAATACCTTTAGCTATGTCATCTGGTTTGGCCCACAATGCACCTTTCTTAAATTCAGATGTCATTGGAGTGTCCACAAAACCAGGTTTTATATCCAACACATTTATATTAGATTTTTGTAAACGATTCCGTAATCCTTGTAAAAATATACTCAAAGCTCCTTTAGCAGCTCCATACACATAATTACTTTGTCTACCTCTATCGCCAGCAACTGAAGAAATAACCGCAATACAACCATAGTTTTGTGGTTCTAACTTATTGGCCAATAGAGTTAATAACGAGACAACACTCAAAAAATTAGTATGCAAAGCTCTTTTAGTTCTAGCATATTCTTGTTCACATTCTTTCTGATCATCTAAAGTTCCATAAGCTATTAACACCGTATCTATGCCTTCTAAGCTAGATTCGGCTTGTTGTAACATATCTTGATGACGTTCACATTTGTTTAAATCAAGATCAGTATAATTAATTTGACTAGCTCCACGTACTTTTAAATCAGCAGCTATTATTTCTAATTTCTCAATATCACGTCCCACTAAAAATAGGGCATCTTTCTGTTGAGCAAATATCTTTGCTGTTGCCTGGGCAATTGCTGAAGTTGCTCCAATAATTAATACTTTACGCATAATTCTTAAATCCTAGTTGCACGTCGCCAAAAACTGGAAGAAAAACGTGGGTCAATATATTTAGAAAATTCATTCCATTGTGGATAATGAGCTTGAAAATTATGAGCGGATAAACGAGCATCTTTGCATGGATAAACCACTCCACCAGCTTCTCGTACCATCATATCTAAACGTTCTAATAATTCAAACGTAGCAGCTCCTTTAATTGGAAAATCAAGTGCTAAAGTTACGCCAGGTCTAGGAAAAGATAACATACCTGGAGATTTTAAATCACCAAAAGTTTTTAATACTGCTAAAAATGAGCTTGAGCCAGAAGCGGCAATAATTTGTAAAATATCTCTGATAATTCGATGATCTTCATAAGATACTACGAATTGATATTGCAAAAAGCCACGCTTACCATACATACGATTCCAATGTAAAATTGCATCTAGTGGATAAAAAAACGGATTATAATCAACCAATTCCTTAATAACTTTATTGCTTTGTTTATGATAATACATCCAATTAAAAGCAGCAACGCTCCATTTATTTAAAGCAAAACCAGGCAAGTCCATCGGCATGGTTAAAGTTCGTTCTGATACATGCCAGCTTGTTGGAATTTCATTTTCAGTAACATGGTTACCTCGGAAAAATAATCCTCTACCTAATGCTTCACCTTGTGAGCCGCAATCTACCCATGCTACTGTATAATCATATAGCTGATCAGATTGGGCAGAAATTTCAAAAAATTCTTCTAAACCAGAGAATTGAATTAATTCGGTTGACATAGCCCGATGATGAATTGGTTTAAGCTGAATTTCAGCCCAAGTAATTAATCCGGTTAATCCTAATCCGCCAATAGTAGCTGCATAATATTCTTGATTACTAGTAGGGGAACATAACAAACGTTCACCATTAGATCGCATCAATTCAAACTGAGGAACATTGCAACCGAAAGTTCCAGCCTTATGATGATTTTTACCGTGAACATCGTTAGCAATCGCACCACCAATAGTAACGAATTTAGTGCCTGGAGTTGTGGGTAAGAACCAACCTTGTGGTACGCATAAGTCTAATATTTCTGCTAAACTTACTCCAGCTTCACAACGCAATATCCCAGTATCAGTATCAAAGTTAATGAAATGATTAAGAGAGCGAGTGGTTATTATTGAACCACCATCATTTAAACATACATCACCATAACTACGCCCTAAACCAAATGGTAAGATTGTATTAGGAATATCTGGAATAGCTGAAGTACGCCATTGCATTGGGTAGTCATATTGTGATGCTGGAGGAAACCGTCCCCAAGATTGGTAATTTGTTGACATTAATTTCATTAGAAAATTTAGAACAGTTGATAAATCATATTTTTATAGGTGTCTGAGTCTAATATTTAGCTTGATTCAGTCAAATTTATATTTTCTAAACTATGCAAAATTTGGTACATTTATTAATTTTACTATTTTTAGATATGTTTTAAAACGTTTAAAGTTATTATTTTGATTCATATTTTAAATAACTCATGTGAAAAAACTAAGGCAGTCCAATAGTAGGAGTGATATTAGAAATTAGAAATATCAGACCAGTACCTCAGAAATTTTAACATTGTAATCATGTATAATTCCTACCCAAATTGCACCAATATGATTTTCAATTTTTTTAGAAAAAGCTAAATTATATCTAACCAAACGAGAAATACGTTATCTAATTGTACAATTAAATCTCTCAATCTTGCTTTCCCTACTACACTCTCTGAAAGGAATTTTGGACAATTCAATATAATCCTCTTTCTAATGCGAATTAAGTGTTGAAAAAAGCTTTTAAAATCAAATATAAAAGAGACTAGTTAAAAGCTAAAATAGTAGTAGCTAATCTGCCAAAGACATGAACCCTTTAAAAGACCGAACTTTAGAAGTAGTTTGAATATTAGTCTTGTATCCAATTAAATAAAGATTCAATAGGTTAACGTACTTGATTGATAGAAGTGGAAATGTTCAAAAAGAAATAGATTTTCTTGCTCTTTTTTCTAAGTGGACTTTAACACTATAGCAAAAAGCTCTCTGCGTAACCTCAGTTATTAATTCACAATTATTTACCAAGACAAAATGTTGAAAAAATTTCTCCTAATAAATCATCACTGGTAAATTCTCCTGTTATTTCATTCAATGCTTGTTGAGCTTGACGAAGTTCTTCAGCCAATAACTCAAATGCAACAGAATTATTTAACGCAATAGTTAATGATAATCTAGCTCGTTGTAAGGCATCTAAATGACGACGACGAGCCATAAAATTCCCTTCTGTATTACTTTGTAAACCCATTTTTTTCTTCAAATATTCTTTTAAAATATCAACACCTTCCCCAGTTTTAGCTGATAAATATAAAATGCCATTCTGCATGCCTGCTAAGTGATGACTAAGGTCAATTTTATTATGAATAATTAAAGGAGATTTATCCAATAAGGCTTGACTATAATTTGGGTCTGAGTTGTCATCCAATAATAATACAACTAAATCTGCTGCTTCAATTGCTAGTTTAGTACGGCGAATTCCTTCTTGTTCTATGATATCTTTTGTTTCTCGTAAACCAGCTGTATCAGTTATATGTAATGGCATGCCATCTATTTGAATTTGTTCCTTAATTATGTCACGAGTAGTTCCAGGCAGAGGAGTTACAATAGCAGTATCCCTGCCCGCCAAACAATTGAGTAAACTAGATTTACCAACATTTGGTTCACCAACCAACACAATTTGCATTCCTTCTTTTAGTAAATAACCTTGTTGAGCTTTAGCTAAAATAACATCAAGGTTTTCAATTAGTTTTTCAATTTTAGTAATAATTTGGCCATCAGCTAACAGATCAATTTCTTCATCACTAAAGTCAATTCCAGCTTCTACATAACTGCGTAACCAAATAAGTTTTTTAACTAATTCATTAATTTGAGTGGAAAATTCTCCTTGTAAAGAACGTAATGCACAACGTACTGCTTGATCTGAACTGCTGTCAATAAGGTCAGCAATAGCTTCAGCTTGGATTAAATCTAATTTATTATTTAAAAAAGCTCGTTCGGAAAATTCACCTGGGCGGGCTAATCTAGCTCCCAAATTAACTATGCTGTCAAGCAATAAATCCATTACTACTGAACCGCCATGCCCCTGAAATTCTAAGACATCTTCCCCAGTAAAAGAGTTAGGTGCTGGAAAGTAAAGAGCAATTCCTTGATCAATTAATTTATCATTTTTATCACAGAAGTCACTATAGGTAGCATAACGTGGTTTAGGTAATTGTTTTAATATGATATTGGCAATTTTAATAACCAAAGAGCCTGAAACTCTGATAACTCCAATCCCACCACGCCCGATTGGAGTGGCTATAGCTACAATAGTGTCTTGCATTAATATCTCTATCATCTTGTTATAAATATCTAAATATAGTATTATTAACAAGTATTTTTTGTTAAAATTAATTAAAAATTGCTTTAAAATATTAGATTTTGGATTGATTTAATAAGTTTTTATTATGTCTATCTTTCCATAGTTTAATTACTTGTAAACGCCATAAATAATTGACGGTTAAATAACCAATTGCAGCACTTATAGTTCCCATTACTAAACAACCTAACAATAATGGTTGCAGAAGATTTCCTAAAGTATATAATAGCCATTCAGGAGAAAAACTAAATTCTGTTTCTATCACCGGTATGCCCAATATCAATGCTCCTAATTTATAAGCAAAATACAGTAAAGGTGGCATAGTAACTGGATTAGTTATCCAAACCAAACTAACCGCTAATGGCAAATTAACCCGCAACCAAATTGCTGCCGCAACTGCCAACAACATTTGCATTGGTAAAGGAATAAAAGCTATAAATAGACCAACGGCCATCCCTCCAGCTAAAGAACGTCTATTTAAATGCCATAAATTTGGTTCATGTAATAGCTTGCCTAAAAATTGTAACTTGGGATTTGATTTAATCTGAGATGGCCTGGGTAGCGAATGTTTAAAAAATTTTTTTATCGACATATTTCCTCCAAAATATATTAATAAATGCGTCTAAGCATATTGGCTTTCTTGTTTGGTATTTTGTACTGTCAAACTTTATCTGAGTTACCGGATATTATCTGGTTTACTTTATTATTGCCTATTGGACTATTCCCACGTTTTCGTCTGCTATCTTTCTTCATACTCGGCTTGATATATGCTGTTTGGCGTGCGGATATTGTCTTAGATCAAAAATTACCCATTGAACTAGTAGGAAAAAATATAACAATCATTGGTACTATCATTGATATTCCAAATCAGTATGGATTTAAATTTTTTCCAACAGCTAGTCCAAAATGGCCAAATCCTGGTCTTATTTATTTAAGGAATTCTAAACCATTATTAGTAAAACCTGGGCAACAATGGGAGTTTACAGTCAATTTAAAGCAAACTAGAAATACATCTAACTCTGATAGCTTTGATTCTGAAAAATGGCTCTTTCGACATCGTATAATGGCAATTGGCTCAATACGTTCAGAAAAACTATTACAAGAAACTTCTCTCTTCAATATAAATAATATACGTTATTCTTTAGTAACAACAATCAAACAAGAATTATCTGATTATCAAAGTGTTGGAATTATTATCGCTTTGTCTTTAGGCGAAAAAAGTATTATTTCAACTCAACAAAAGAAAATCCTACGTCATACTAACATATCTCATTTAATTGCAATTTCTGGCTTACATATTGGCTTTGTTTCTTGGCTTATCTTTATAATAGCTTATAACTTATGGAAATATATAGGTAATGTAATAATATTTCCAGCTTCTCGCTTTGCAGCTTTAGTGAGCATACTATTCGCGACTAGCTATGCTTTATTAGCCGGTTTTTCCTTACCTACTCAAAGAGCTTTAATCATGCTGATAGTAGCATTATCCGGCATAATATTCAACTATAAAATCACTATCTCAAATATTTTTACTATAGCTTTACTATTAATATTAATTTTGGATCCATTAACAGTTTTATCAATTGAATTTTGGTTATCATTTGGAACAGTAGCCATAATATTTTATTCATTAGACAATCGCAAACGAAAAAACCTAACTCGATTAGAAAACACTGCCCTATCCATCATTAAAATCCAAATAATAATAACCTTAAGTTTATTTCCAGTTCTATTTTTCATATTTGGTTATATTTCTTTGTCATCATTTATAGCTAATTTAATCGCTATTCCTTGGGTAAGTTTTATCGTTATTCCTTGTACATTACTAGGCATAATTTTATCTCCTTTAACTACTGGATTACTGCATGTAGCTGCATTTACCTTTGATGCTATATTGCTACCAATGACCTGGTTAGCTAATTTAGAATGGAATTTATGGTATTTACAACCACCATTATGGGCTGTAATCGCCGCAATGCTAGGAATTTTCATCTTATTTTTACCGTCTGGTTTTCCAGCTCGTTGGTTAGGTTTTATCTGGTTATTACCTTTATTTACCATTCAACAATTTAATTCCAGCACTCTTAAACAAGGAGAGCTATGGTTTACTTTATTAGATGTTGGTCAAGGTTTATCCGCAGTAATAAGAACTAAAAATCATACGCTTATATATGATACTGGGCCTAATGAATATATTGGTAGAACCGTAATTCTTCCATTTTTACAAGCTAAAAAAGTTCAACATATTGATAAAATCATTATTAGCCATACCGATAAAGACCATAGTGGTGGTTTTAAAACTTTAATGAATGAATTTATCCAGCAGGATTTAACCGAAATATTAACCAGTGCTAATAAAATTAACTATCCTCAATATAAAATTAAACCTTGTCAAGCTGGTCAAGAATGGTTGTGGGATGGAGTAAAGTTTCAAATTTTGCATCCTCCAGCTAATTTTAAAGCTAACAATACTAATGATAAAAGTTGTGTATTAAAAATAACTACAAAAAATAACTCTATTTTATTACCGGGAGATATTGGCAAAGATATAGAATTAGATTTAATTGCTAATTATGGTTCAGAACTAAAAACTGATGTTTTAATTGCTCCTCACCATGGCAGCGGAAATTCATCAACTATTAGTTTTATTAATGCTGTCAAACCAAAAATAGTTTTATTCTCAACTGGTTATAATAATTCTTACAATCATCCAAGAAGAAATATAACCCAACGTTATGAAAAATATAAATCCTTAGTTATTAACACTGCTGAATCGGGAGCTATTAATTTACGATTAAGCACAGATGGGATTTTTAAACCTAGTAAAGCTCGTAAGGAACGTTATTGGTATAAATAATTCATAATCTCCTAAAGAAAAAAATATTTTCCCTATAAATAGTTATAAAGCCTAATTATTGAATTTCTATTTTTATTAATGCTAATATATTACTAATAGCCTTTACAAATATAACTAAGATGATTCCATTACTTGTTCCAGATTTACCTACTACCGAAGAATTACTACCTTGGTTGAAATGTATTGATAATAACAAATGGTATAGTAATTTTGGGCCATTAGTACAAAAATTTGAGTCAGAATTAACTGATTTATTAGATTCTAATTTAACCACTGTGAACTCTGGAACTAGTGCTTTGGAATTATCTTTGCTTGCTCTTGAGCTTCCAATTGGTTCTAAAGTATTATTGCCAGCTTTTACGTTCCCAGCCACAGTTACATCTGTAAAATACATTGGATTACAACCAGTTTTTACCGATATTGATCCAAATACATGGTTACTAACTCCAAATATTGCTCGACAAATACTCGATAAAATAGCTTATAATGTGGTGATACCAGTAACAACTTTTGGTCATCCACAGCCGGCAGATGAATGGGATCAATTTAGTAAAGATACCAATGTTACTGTTTTAATCGATGCAGCCTCATCATTTGGCAATCAACCTATTGGCAAGCATTGTATTACAACATTTAGTCTGCATGCTACCAAAGCTTTTGGAATTGGAGAAGGTGGTTTGATAGTAGCTAATTCTGCTGAGTTTATTCAACAGGTTAGAATATTAAGTAATTTTGGCTTTGAAAATGGAATTATAGTGAAATCTGGTAGTAATGCTAAATTAAGTGAATATCATGCTGCTGTTGGTTTAGCACAATTAAAACGTTGGGAACAAATAGTTCAAAAACGGGAAATAATTTGGGATATTTATCAGAAATATTTAATTAAATCTACTTTGCAAAGTATGCCAGAAAATCATATTCCAGCCATTTTATCTGTTAAAATTAAAGGCGATATACCTATATTGGCTAATAAACAGATTAAAACTCGACGTTGGTATTATCCACCTTTGTATAAACATCCGGCTTTTACAGATATAGTAAAAATTTCTCCGCAAAAAAATGATTATTTACCAATAACTGAAAATTTATCCCTGTTAGGTTTGCCATTTCATACTTCACTTACAGAAGAAGAAATAAGCTATATTTGTAATAACTTAGAATCTGATATTACGCAGAAAACTCACTAACCCCCCTCTCCAATAAGTCAATGCCATTAAGTTAAGGGCAGACACCAGGTCTGCCCCTACATAATATATTTCAATATGGTAGGGGCGAACCTATGTGTTCGCCCTTAACTTAATGGCATTGAGAGGTTAGGGGAGGTTAATAATCTATACATCCTACATATATTCAATCTTAAAAATATGGAAAATAAAAAAAGTATAAGTGTCAAACAAATAGAACGGCTTGTATATCAACAAAATATTGATGAAGCTAGTTCCGCTATTATAAAACTATTAGAAATAGCTGAATTAAAAGGCGGTTTACAATTAGATGAAAAAGATAATTTTTTAAATAAATATACCTGTTTAGCTAGTGCATTCACAGCTTTTTTTGCTAATCCAAAAGTATTATTATCTCCTGAAGGTTTTCAGGCATTTATTAGATATAAGAAGCATATATTAGGAGTATTTGAACTTAGTGGTTTTGGAGGAACAGATCACTTATTAGGTTTAGTTGCCACTCAAAACGAAGATGATAAATTTTCTATCAAAAGTGAGCAACAACTGATGAAGTTTCTATTGCTATACTCCTTATATTCAGAAGTAGATATAGACTTTGCTAGTTTATTACAGAAAGCCCCAAAATTAGTATTACCAGCCTATATTAGTTTGGTTGGAGAAGAAGGGGTATTAACTCATTCGGCAACTGAAAGACGTGACAAGTTATTACAGATGGGGCCTTTATTAGAAAATGCACCTTTGGATAATGCTAGTATATTGACTCGTTTATCTAATTTATGGATGTTTTGTAGCTATACAGAGCTTAAAACTAAACATGATATAAAATATCACCTTAACATTAATTTACAAAAATTTCTAAAACAAAGCGGAATAACCGCACCACCTTTACCAGTTCCTCGGAAGATAAAAAAACGCCCAGTAATTATTATACCGTCAGAACGTTTTACTTCAACTCATGCTATGTATCGTTGTTATGCACCATCTATTCAACAATTACGAGAAAAATTTGAATTGGTATGTATTGCAGAAGATAAATCTGTAGATGATAACAGCAAACAATTGTTCGATAAAGTCATTGATTTTGATTTAAAAGATACAGTTATGAAGAAATTAATTGGGAAAATTATCAAGCTTAAACCTGATATGATTTATTTTCCTAGTTTGGGTATGTCGCAATGGGCTTTATTATTAGCTAATTTACGGCTTGCTCCAATTCAATTTATGACATTGGGTCATCCAGCTACTAGCAGATCAAAATTTATTGATTATGTTCTAATGCGTGAAATTATTTTCTCTACTAAAGAAGATTGTTTTAGTGAGAAGGTTGTATTGTTAGACACAGAATCTGTCATGCACATACCACCACATAAAAGTGTTAAAATTCCACCAAATATTCGGAAAAATCCAGAAGTTATAAAGCTCGCTATCACTAGTACTGTTTTAAAACTCAACGCAAGTTTCATGGCTGTTTGTAAAGAGATTCTTGATAGTAGTACTCAACCGATAGAATTTAATTTTTTCCCATCTGAACGTGGAATGTCTTATCAAAAAATCCAGCAAAGAATTCATAACTGGATACCAAATGCCAAGGTTTATCCAACTGTGAAATACAATGATTATATTACTATTTTAAACGACTGTGATATTCATTTGAGTCCTTTCCCATTTGGAGGTTCTAATAGTAATATTGATTCCATGCAACAAGGTATTCCTATCGTCGCTTTGGAAGGAAATGAACCACATTCCAGAAGTGATGCAGTATTTTTAACATTAAGCAATTTACCTAGTTGGTTATTGACTCAAAGTAAAGAAGAATATGTAACAGCAGCCTTGCGTTTAATTCATAATGAAGATGAACGAATAGCTATTAGTAAAGCTTTGCTTGCTCAAGATTTAGAAAATATATTTAGAGATCATGAGTTTAATAATCATAAAGCAACTTTTGGCAAAACTGTAGATTGGTTACACAATAATCATGAAGCTCTGCAACAAGATGGTAGAAAAGTTTGGACTTTAGAAGAACAAAGTAAGTTTAATAGTAATTGAAGTTATGAAAAAGGTCTACATTGTCTCTTAAGGCCATTAAAACTATTTTTTGTCAACTACAAAACTTCAGTTACTGACCTTACTAACCTCCCCTAACCCCTCAATACCATTAAGTTAAGGGCAACCGGATTGGCTCCTACATAACATGATGATTTATAGTGGGTAATCCCTTGTGGTTACCCTAGTCAATTTCCTTAACTTAATGGCATTTGTTCATCGCAAGTTACGTGAAAACCAACGCCATATTGGAGAAAGAAGTGTTATTTCGTTAAAAGCACTTGTTATAATAGCTTTGGAAACTTCTATTAAGCAAACCTGTGGTCTATCCCCAAGTCAAATATAGATATAAATTTGTTTAATATCAGTTGGATTTACTTCATACTTCAGGATTAGTTACTAAAATGCAATTTACGAACCTTTATAAATACGGTTATTACGATGTCTTTCTTTAAATTCATCTTCTTGTATCAATTCTTGGCTTGTTTCTATTAACTTTAACTAATAATTTATATCCTGTTTATCTTTTACCTATTTTTTATATTGTGGCTAAGGTATTAATTCTAAATAACCTAATTTAATTGCACTTTCTGCACAAATATCTTTAATAATTTTTATTTCATGTTTTGCCAAAATATGTTGTTTAATCTGAGATGAGATAATAGGATTAATAGGATTTAATTCTGGTGCATTAGGAACTTGAGCTAAAATTAATGCTAGGGCTTTTATAGGTTCAGTTACTAATTTTTCATACCTAATTATGGTAATAAATTGTTTATTTTTAAGTAACCAATCTGCAAGATATTTCCACAATAAAGCTCTCTTTACAATAATATCTGGTGTTTTAGCTATGATTTGCAAATGTTCTCGTTGCCAGTTAGAAAGCAATGGATCATCAACATATCCAACAACAAAATTAGCAACATCGGCATTTTTTAAATGTGGAAAGCTTAATTTCCAAGAAGCTATTGTATCCAATGGATTTCTTATATTAGCAATTATAGTAGCATGTGGAAATACATTCCGTAATTGTGGTAATCTTGCCATATAACCAAGAGTATTTTTAGTTCCTAATAAAAAATCCGGTTTACTAACCGTTGGACTATAAGTAGAATACTTATCAATAATAACTGTATTTTCAATTACTTGACCATCCATAAGTTTATTTTCAATAGTTTTACCAGCTAATATATTTTCTCGCAATTGTTGATATAAATTTACAACTTCCCAAGGCTCTTCTGAGTTTAACCGTTTAAACATCTGTTTGGGTTCATTGATAATAATACAGTCTTGAATATTATGTAATAATCGACATAAATAACTAGTGCCACTGCGTGGAATTCCGGTAATAAGTATTTCTGGATTTTGATTCATTTTGAATTAGAAACTAAAAATGTTCATAGCCATTTTCATTATTAATAGACTCTATGGCAGATTTTTTAACTCCAGAATTTTTTAATATCTCAGCTATTTGCTGTAACATAGAATTATCTATTTCTGGTTGGGGGATTATATTTTCAGAATTATTTCGTAGTTTAAACCGCTCAGTTTCATCACGTAATTTATTAGATAAACCAGTTAATTCATCTGCCATACCAGCCATTTTATCAGTCTGTTGGCTACCATTATATACTACCTCACTTAACTGTCCCATAGCGGTATTGATCTGTGAAATACCAGCAGATTGTTCTCTACTAGCAGCAGCAATTTCTTCAACTAAATCTCTAGCTTTGACAACGTTTTGTACAATTTCGCTGAGTGTAGTTGCAGTACCATTAGCAATATTAACTCCTTCTTGAACTTGATTTTTTGCATCATCAATTAATTCGGCTGTTTCTTTGGCGGCTTTAGCACTACGCCCAGCTAAATTGCGTACTTCTTGAGCAACTACTGCAAAACCACGTCCATATTCTCCAGCACGAGCTGCTTCTACTGCTGCATTAAGAGCTAATAGATTGGTTTGAAATGCTATTTCATCAATTACTTTAATTATTTTACTGACCTTTTGGGAAGAAGTAGCAATATTATTCATAGCATCAATCATGTTTTTCATCTTATCCTGACCAATCTTAGCGAGATTAGTAGTATTATTGACTAATTGATTGGTAATACTAGCATTTTCGGCATTGCTTTTAATCTGAGCATCACTTTCTTCTAAACTGGAAGTAACTTCTTCCATAGCAGCAGATTGTTGTTCAGTACTTGAAGCCAAACTTTGACCAATAGAACGTATCTGGGTTATTAATTGGGTTACTTGTTCAGCAACTTCTTTAGTTTGCCAAATAGTGCCATTCAACCCAGCTATTGCTATTTCTAAAGCATCTTTAATTTGACTGAAAGCACCTTTATATTCCGCTTGTATAGTTATTCGCAAATCCCCATCTGCTAATTTTTTAGATATTTGTACAATATCTTCTATTAACAGTTTATTATCGTGTAATTGTTGTTGATTAAGGTTAAATTGTTTATTAAAAGCAGTGGCTAATAACTGTAGTTCCTCTATTCCAGATGGTTTTAAAGTACAATCTGAGCTATAACTATTATGTAAAGTTTTTATATAATTAGCTATTGGAATACCCAAATAAACTCGAAAAATCCACAATACTACAATCATACCAGCAGTAATAATACCGCTTAATATAAATAAAATTATAGTTGCTATTCTAGTTGTTTGTTTATGAATTTTGACTTCAAGTTCAGCTCTGATATTCATCAGTTGTTGAAATTTTGCAATTGGTTCAATAATTATATGTTTATCAGCATCATATTTATCATCAAACATAATTTCTCTAGCTATTTGCATTTTTTGTTCATTAGTCAATTTTTGCTCAACTGAATTTAATTGCCAAGCAGCAATAACTGGATGCATTTTATCTTTTGGAATGGTGATAGCTTCTGATACTAAACGCATGGAACGAGTTTCAGTAACAACTAAGGCATCTGAATTCTGTTTAGCAAGGGCAATTAAATCTAGTTCTTGCTGAGAAATTTTTAATATCTTGAGACTTATTAAAACATTATCTCGAGTTTTAGTGATTTCAATTTCTTGCCAATAATTTTGTAGATGTCTAATCTTCCCAGTAACTGCAAATTTACGAGCTTCATCAGTCAGATAATCGGAAGCATCAGCCAAATCTATACCTAATTGTTTAAATTCAGCTTGTTTCAAGATAGCTTGTTCTTCTTCTAAAATAGCTTGATTAAGATGATATATCCCTCCTACAAGTAATAATGCCATAATTAAAAAGGATATACTTACAACTAGATTGATAGTTGATTGTTTGATAATCATTTTTTATCTCAATTAATATTAGTTTTTGATAACTGATGTTACACAAACCAGTTTAAATTTACTACTTTTGTACAGGAAAATAATTAATTTTAAAAAGTTAAATGAATATCAAATTAGGATTGATACTAAAAATAGCATCAAGATACTTTAAGCTTATGTAGGTATAGTGAAGTAAATAAATTACGTTGTATTAAATTATTAGCTATATTCTATAGTCAGCCATGCTAGAGCTATAATAAACAATGTAATAATTGTCCAACCCGACCATTTTTTAATTCTTTCCGATAATAATGGTTTAAATCCTAATTTAAATAAGATCCAATCTAAAATAGCTGATAGAATATCAATAATTGCATAAAATAAAACATCCATACATTTCACCAATATAGCAGTTCAGTTTTAATGCTACACATAACTAAAGTCATATAGGATGCAATGAGGAATGAATTGCATTAATAATGTCTGATGAATTGAACATATTTAATGTAATTCGTAAACTCATTACATCCTACTTGAAATCTATATACAGTCTGTGTAACTTCAGCACATAACTATGGAAGATGTTTGTATTAAATAATATTTTGATTAGATGCAATTCATACTTCATTGCATCCTACACTTATGAAAGATGTCTATTGATAATTATAATTTATCTTAAATAGTTGCATTTTTAAATCCCCTTTGTCTCTCTTTTCATTAGACCAAATTTCAGACCATTCCTAAACAACTATGGCTAAAATCATATACCATAATTTAATCTCAATTTAAATCAAATTCTTGTTCCCAACCTATACAAGATGAGAACAAGATAATAATCTACCGAGTCAACGCCATAAACAACTTAGGCAATTTCTCTGGCAACTGTTCAACCTTATCAATAACCGCATATCGATTAGCCCCGAAAATATCTCCAACATATTCATCGGCATTTTTATCCAATGTAATACAATAAGTTGTGATACCTTTGCGTTCCAACTCACTAACCGCCATATGGGTATCATCCTTCAAATACTTTTCATCTTGCACATCAATATCCGCAGGCTCACCATCAGTAAGCACTAACAGTAATTTCTTTTCCTCTTTGCGTGGTTCAAGATAACGACCAGCATGCCGTAAAGCCGCACCCATCCGAGTAGAATAATTAGCTTCCATCGCTGCCAATCGGCTTTTAACTTCCGTATCCCAACTTTCACTAAAACCTTTGAAATGAGAATAACGCACTCCATGCCGAGTATTGGAACAAAATCCAGCAATCGCAAATGGATCACCTAATGCTTCCACCGCCCAAGCTAACATAGAAACAGCTTCTTGACTCAATTGCAAAATAGTGGTATCACTACCTTCCGATTTTTCATTGATAGATTCCGATAAATCCAATAACAATAATACAGAAATATCTCGTCCATCTTTCACATGACTCTGATAAATTCGAGCATCCGGAATAGTGCCAGCTTTATATTCTATCATTGAGCGAATCAGCACATCTAAATCCAACTCGTCACCTTCTTCTTGATAGCGAATTCGTTTCCGTTGCTGTGGTTTGAGTAGATCAATTACTTTCTTTAACCGTTTGGTCAATAACTGATTTTTTTCAAGCAGTGCCTCAATAATACTTGGATCACCGGGACTTTGGATACCCTCGTAAACAGTTGCCCAATCTGGACGATAGTTTTGTACTTGATAATCCCATTCTTGATAATGCTGAGGAGGTAAAATATCTTGTTTACCATCAGATGGCATATTTTCAGCTCCATGATCAGAGTGAAAATCATCTTCATCATCAGTAGCTTCCAAGAACATCCATAGATACCGATTATCATCCCGATAAGTTACTTCAGTATCTTTAAACCATACGTTAGGCTTGCGGAAATTATGATTGTAAATCTTAGCTAAATACTTAACTCCCAAGTCAATACTAATCTTATTATTATATGGGTCAGTAGCCATACGAGTATGAAACTGTTCCACAAAATCTAATAAACTAGGATTTGTATAAGGATGATTTTCATCTAATAAAGCTCGGGATAACATAGCTAATTCATGCCGAATACAAGCATATTCTTCAGTACATTCATTAGCTTTTGGTATTGGATGGAGATTCAGCCATAATTTACGCAAACCAGGATAGCTATTAAGCAATATGCCTTCAACTCTAGCATCTTCAAAAGTTTCTATTGTTAAATGTTGGAAACTACTGAAGTTATCTGCTAAAAAAGGCTGTGACCACAGTTTATGAGCCACCATATGAGCTACCATAGCCCGATACCGTTCAATTCCACTTACACCAGCCAAATCATCATATACATCAGGTAGATGGAAACCTAATTTGTCTAAATGTGGTAGAGGTTTACGGATGGTATCAAAAGCTAAGGAATAGGGACGAAAATCAATCTCCAGTTCCCACAAGGCTCGCAGATATAATCTAAGTTGCCGTTCATGATCAATATAAAGTGTACCATGCCGCTCTCGCTGTAGGGAAGCATGGGCATCTGCGGTTTGGAGACTGAAAAAATCTCCTTGTCGATATGGCTGTTCTTTATAAGCCTTAATACCGTACTGAATCCAATTTTTCAAGCCACCAATACTAAGCTGATTTAATAGATAAACTACCTTGCCTAGTAGTGGAATTAAACCTTCCTTAGCTTCCTCAGCCATTTTAGTAACCATTTTCAACCATTCACGCAACAATTCGGCATCATCTAAGCGACGTGCTACTGCGGGTAAGGTGGTTAAAAATGGATTGATAGCTGGTCCTTGCAATAAGGAAGATAACGTTTCGGACATATCGGTTACATCTTCAATGATGCTTTCATCGGTTAAACGCACTATTTCTGGCATTTCTTCCAATAAAATCAATACCAATTCTTTGCCTCGTCCCAATGCACATACTCTACTAGCAGCGTCTAGCCAAGTTGCGATACCCTGTGGAGTCATAACTGCTTGGGCTTCACAGATACATTCATCGAAGATATCATCAATGTTGCTGACGCTACAGCGTAACTGCTCTCGATATAATGCGGAATCTATTTCCATGACTTTATCCAAAAATCATTTCTACTGCATTATTAAGAGTAGCCCGAATATCAGGATCATCAGTAAGTGGCCGTACCAACGCCATTTTACAAGCTTCTATCGGCTCAATTCCAACTTGCATCAAACTACCTGCATAAACCAATAACCGAGTAGAAATACCTTCATCCAAACCATGTCCTTTCAGATTACGTGCCTTATGAGCAATTTGGACTAATTTCTTACTAGAATCAGCATTTAAACCACTTTCTTTACTAACAATACCAGTTTCAGTTGCTTCATCTGGATAGTCAAAATCAAGCCCAGTAAATCTTTGTTTAGTAGATTGTTTTAGGTCTTTCATCAAACTTTGATAGCCGGGATTATAAGAAATCACCAACTGAAAATCTGGATGTGCTTCAATTAATTCACCTTTTTTATCCAATGGCAATACTCGGCGGTGGTCGGTTAACGGATGAATTACCACAGTGGTATCTTGTCTAGCTTCCACTATTTCATCTAAATAACAGATTGCTCCAATCCGACTAGCTACAGTCAATGGTCCATCCTGCCATTTAGTCCCATCCTTATCCAACAAAAAGCGACCAACCAAATCAGAAGCTGTCATATCCTCATTACAAGCTACGCTGATTAATGGCTTCTGTAATTTCCACGCCATATATTCCACAAACCGAGTTTTACCACACCCAGTTGGGCCTTTCAACATCACTGGTAAGCGACATTTATAAGCTGCTTCGTATAAAGCAACCTCATTGCCAGTCAATTGATAAAATGGTTCTTCCTTGATAAGATATTGTTCTTTCATAATATTTTCCTAATGTTTAAAATTTAGTATTAGAATGAATTGGTTATTGATTTTAACAAGAAATTGGGGAGATGTCCACTTGAGAGGTTTTAATATATACTATAATTATATATATTTATGGAATTATATCTATTCAAATAACAAAATAGTTTATTGAAGTACAACCTCCCCTAATCCCCTCCTTAAATAAGGATGGGACACAACAATGTCATTAAGTTAAGGGCAACCGGATTAGCCCATACATAACATGATGATTTGTAGGGGTAATCCCTTGTGATTACCCTATATTCCTTAACTTAATGGCATTGAGGCACAAGAGGTGGTTTATGCACTTTATACAAACGGTAAACGCTATAACTCATTTAGGATGTTGGGATACATGGATATTGTGGGAAATGATTTTTACAAATTTTAAGTTGTAGAAAGACAATATGAAATTACTATGACTGCATTTGTATTTCAGGTATTGAACATATTTTAGTTCCAGTTTTGCGTCCTAACTGTTATTTTAGATAATTTTAAAGTATGATGAAGAGGCTATCGATTGAAACTGCTTGGGCTGGAGTGATGTATTTACCTTCTTACTCACCTGAATTTAATTCTATTGAAAATATTTGGTCTAAAATTAGACATTTTTCCTAAATAATGAAAGTAATAATTGTATTAACGACGTGAAATTAACCAGATAAATAATAATAAATAATTGATTTTAATTAAGAATTAAGAATTACTATAAATATATTACAATCTAAATGAAAATAGTTAAAATGAATGATATGGAAGTAGCAAATATTGAACTTAAAAAATTTAAGAAAACTTTAGATATGGTATTAGACTGTGTATTTATGTTTGACGCTAATACTTTTAAATTAATTTATGTAAATAAAGGAGTTACCAATCATTTAGGTTATGATAAACATGAATTATTAAATATGACTCTATTAGATATAAATCCATATTTAACTAAAAAACAAATTCAAACTTTTTTAACCCCTTTAACAGGGCATTCCAAACCATCACTTACTTTAGAAACCATACATCAGCATAAAAACACCACTTTAATTCAAGTTGAAGCATTTTTTCAATATATTCAAGAAGAAGATTTTTTTATAGCAATAGTCCGTAATATTACTGAACGTAAACAAGCTGAAGCAAAATTACATCAAGATATAAAACAAGCTGAAAACACTAAAAAAACTGCTGAAATAGCAAATCAGGCCAAAACTGCTTTCTTGGCTAATGTTAGTCATGAATTACGCACTCCCCTCAATGGTATTTTAGGTTATACTCAAATTTTAAAGCGTGATAAAAATTTAACCAATAAACAAAAAGATAGTATTCAAACTATTCATCGTAGTGGTGAACATTTATTAACATTAATTAATGATATTTTAGACTTATCAAAAATTGAAGCCGGTAAATTAAATATAATACCAGTTGATTTTTACTTCTCTGCATTCTTGCAAGATATAGCTGATTTAATGAAAATGCGAGCAACTCAAAAAGGGTTAACTTTTAAATATGAAATTTTACATCCTTTACCAGTTGCAGTCCAAGCTGACGAAAAAAGATTACGGCAAATTTTATTGAACTTATTAAGCAATTCGATTAAATTTACTAATGAAGGCATTATCAACTTTAGAATTATTTATTATAATGGTCGAGTACGTTTTGAGATAGAAGATACCGGAATAGGAATTCCAACTGAACATTTAGACACAATTTTCTCATCATTTCATCAGATTGGTCAACAAAATCAACAAGGTACTGGTTTAGGATTATCTATTAGTAAGCAGTTAGTAGAGATGATGGATGGTCAATTATTAGTTTCTAGTTTATTAGGCAGTGGTAGTATTTTTTGGTTTGACATGCAGCTTGTAGAAGCTAAAGTTGTTGACGATTTATATCAGCCATATCAACATGGAACTATTATTGGTTATAACTTGACTGATAAAACTAGTTCGCCACTTAAAATTTTACTAATTGATGAAATATGGCAAAATAGGAGTTTTTTAGTTAATTTACTGAAAAATATTGGTTTTATTGTATTTGAAGCCAGTAATGGTAAAGAAGCTTTAGATTTAGCTGTCCAAAATTTACCAAACGTAATTATCACTGATTTGATAATACCACATATGAACGGGTTTGAGCTAGTACAAAAGGTGCGTCAATTACCAGAATTACAAGAAGTTATAATATTTACTACATCAGCTGATATATTTGAACAACAAAGTTTACAAATAGGTTGTAATGAATTTTTTGCTAAACCAATTGATACAGGAATTTTATTAAATAAATTAGCCAAATATCTACCATTAGAGTGGATTTTTGAAGATATAGATACCTCAGAAAATGTAAATATTGTTGGA
>JASFYV010000016.1:0-7271 GCA_045046925.1 Candidatus Marithrix sp.
TGAGAGATTCTTTGTATAATATACTAGCTAATATTGGAAAAAATTATAATATTAATTTTACTTAATTTTTGGTAATATAATTTTGTCTTCCTACTTAACTGTTAGGTTGTTTTTTTGACCAAGATTATAAAGGGTTTGGATTTCTTGCTCGGAAATGGCACGGTTGTAAATACGCAGATCATCTATTAAACCATCAACTTGATATTTACCAGTTCCACTTGGAGAGATACCAATCTTTAGCTGTTTGTCTAATTTAGGAATTGAAGGAATACCAGTATATATAGCATAAGTTTTACCATCTACATAAATAGTAAGAGTTCCATTTATATAGGTAACAGCCACAAAGTATGTGACATTAGGGCTTAATTCTTCTGAATTGACAAAAGTTGAATTATGTCTACCATATCGCAAATCTTCTTTTGCCTGTAGTATTGCTATTCTGCCATGACTAGTGAACAACCAAAAGTCTGAGCCTGACCAATATGATTCTTCATTCAACATTAGAAGAGAATTATGAGAGTCATAAGACTCCAACTTTGTCCATAAACTGACAGAATATTCTTCATTGTTAAGAGTATTTGGAGTTAAAATATATTCATATCCATTTTCCCTATCAAAAAGTCTTGCTTGATTAATTTGTCCTGTTACATAATGAACGTCACCATATTCAGTACCATGATTTCCATTACCACCATAGTCTTTAGCGTCGCCATCAAATGGATAGCAACCAGCTAAGCCATTACTGACAATATTACAATCAGCAACAGGTTCTACTTCGATATTAGCAAGTTGTTTAATTTCAGATTCGGATAAAACACGGTTGTAAATTTGAACATCATCAATTAATCCTTTGAAGTGCCATTTACCCACAGGTTGATTTACTAAATGGCCTATATAAAATTGTTGATTTTGATTAGAAAGCACAGAATCTCTTTCCATTATTCCTTCTAAATTACCATCAACATAAATATTAGCATCTCCATTATAAACAAAAGTTATATTGTGCCATTTACCATCTGCTATATTAATATTTCCGCCAGTTAATCTAGGATATCCTATACCTGAATGAATCTTATCTCGAAAAGGTATAGTTACTGCAGATTGTGTATCATCATGAGATACTAAGCCAATCGCAAAAACAATACCACCATCATTTGATGGAGTATTCAAATCAATAATAGCCGCATTTTCAATACTTACATCTGTTTTAACCCATACAGAAACACTACCAAAATTATAATCCAGAGGATGAAATCCATTATCAATATAGTCATTTATTCCATCAAAACTATAAGCACTATTGGCATTTCCAAATCTATCAGTTGTTAGAGTAGCTCCATGAACAATACCATGATTTCCATTGCCACTACTATCATTGGCATTACTATTAAACAGATAATTAGCAACTAATCCGTCATTTAAATCAGCCCAAGCATTGGAACACAATCCAATTACCAAAACTATTGAAAGTACAGTGCGCGATTTACGCATAAGTCTTACCATAATTAACTCTCCTAATTATTAATTACATGTGTGTCTTAAAAAAGGATTCAATATAACAATATGTTAAAAAAAATTGTGTTACAAAAAACAAGTCATTTTTTATGTTACTTCAAATAAAAAAACTTGTCAATTATTTAGCTTTTTAGCAAATTGAAATATTTAGAGACAAAGGTTATCTTTCAAAAATACTCAAAGAAGAATCATTGGATAAAGGTATACAACATTATTACTAATGTACGTCTCAATGAAGGTTATTTTAGACGATTAGATACACGACTAATGCAATTCATTCTTCATTGCATCCTACATGTTATTTTAATTTGCGTAATATTAATAAAGAATTTTAAGTGGCAGATTTTGAAAGTATAAGTAAAATATCTTATAATCAAACTTGTTCCTTAATTTATATAAAAAATCTAACTAAACTTAAAAAATACAATCTACCCCATTGGCTAAGAATGATTTGCAACTATTAACCTTAAAATTAAAAGACTTATGATTTTAAAAGATGAATTCCCTCGTATTAAACGTCTCCCACCTTATATTTTTAATATCGTCAATGAATTAAAAATGCAGGCTCGAACCAGAGGTGAGGATATTATTGATTTTGGAATGGGTAATCCAGACCAACCTACTCCTAAAATTATTGTTGATAAATTGATAGAAGCAGCTCAACGGAAAGATACTCATCGTTATTCTGCTTCCAAAGGTATTCCACGATTACGACGTGCCATCTGTAATTGGTATGAAAAACGTTACAATGTATCTTTAAATCCAGAAACAGAAGCTATTGTGACTATTGGTTCTAAAGAAGGTCTCGCTCATTTGGCCTTAGCAACTGTTGATACTGGAGATACTATTCTGGTTCCAAATCCAACCTATCCGATCCATCCTTATGGTTTTGTAATTGCTGGAGCTGATATTCACCATGTGCCATTGATTCCAGGAGTTAATTTTTTTGCAGAATTAGTTAAAGCTATTACTAACTCTTGGCCACCTCCAAAAATATTAGTCTTAAATTTCCCTGGTAATCCAACCACTCAATGTGTGGAACTAGAATTTTTTGAACAAGTTATTGAAATTGCTCAACGGAATAAAATTTGGGTAATACATGATTTAGCTTATGCAGATATTGTGTTTGATGGTTATGTAGCACCTTCGATTTTACAAGTAAAAGGAGCTAAAGATATTGCAGTAGAATCATTTTCCTTATCAAAAAGCTATAATATGCCTGGCTGGCGAATGGGTTTTATGTGTGGTAATCCTAGTTTAGTAGCGGCTTTGACCAGAATTAAATCATATCTAGATTATGGTACATTTACCCCAATTCAAGTGGCTAGTATTGCTGCACTGGAAGAATGTGAAGATTGTGTAACAGAAATTCGTGATCTATATTTGCAACGTCGAGATGTGTTGTGTGATGGTTTGAATGCCATTGGTTGGCAGGTAGAAAAACCTAAAGCAACTATGTTTGTTTGGGCTAAGATTCCAGAATCATATCGAGCTATTGGCTCATTAGAGTTTTCTAAAAAATTATTGGCTAAGGCAAAAGTTGCTGTATCACCTGGAATTGGTTTTGGTAGTTATGGTGATGATCATGTCCGATTTGCATTGATTGAAAATCCACATCGTATCAGACAAGCATTACGTGGTATTAGAGATATGTTTCGAGAAGATAAAGTTGGTAACCATGAAGAAAGTTAAATATTGTGATATTTTAGAAAAAAATGTAGGATGTAATTAGTTTACGAATTACATCAATTCCTTATTTAATAAGGCAATTTATTCTTCATTGTATCCTGCATGTATATTTAAGATAACTGATATTACGTAGACAGATTACTAACCGCTCCTAACCCCTCCTTACTTAGGAGGGGAACTGGTAGTTGCTCCCCTCATTAATAAGGAGGGGCGGGGAAAGGTAGTTTTCTGCGTAACATTAGTTAAGATAATTAATCATCTTCTTCTATTTTAGTAGTCATTTTTTTTACATTTACTGCAATATCACGAACTTGTTCTGTTAATTGATCTACCGCTAGTTTAGATTCTTGAATCCCTTTACATCCTTTACTTGCTTGTAGAGTTGCAGTATAAGCTAACAATTTAGTTTGTTCGGCTAACATTATCTTACTAAGTTCTTGAGCAATTTTTATAGAATCAGCTGAAATTGTTTTTGGAAACATTGGGTCTTCCTCCTCCTCTGTAGGTTCTTCCCAAAACTTAGTTGGATCATCTGAAGAAAAATGTTTACCAATTATATAATAAAGCAAGCTAACTATAAAAATAAAAACTATGGATACAACTGAAATATTAACTATCAACTGCCAAATTTGTTGATTTAAATACTGTTTTTCCCTAGCAATAAACTTATCTACATCATCCATATAAATTCCAGTACCTATCACCCAACCTAATGGTTCATATAGTTTCACATAAGATAATTTAGGTACATCCTTTATAGAACCTTTTAAAGTTGGTTTATCCCAAGTAAATTCAACATAACCACTATCTTTTCTCTTACAAATTTTGATAAATGATTTAATAACTTCGCCAAGTTTATTTAGCCGTCCACCTTCTAATACAATATTTTCAATTGAACTTGCAATGGGATACATGTAAAACTTAGGAGAAGATTCATCCATATTATTGATCCAGAAAAAACCAATCCCATTATCGTACCTCATTTGTCTAAGTTCTGTTTTACTCTTTTTCATACCATCCAAGATAGCATCTTCAATATAAAAATCAGTGCCTATAATCCAATTCCAATCAGGAAATAATCTTACATAAGATAACTTAGGAACGTCAATAGTTAAACCATCTTCAGTAACTTTAGGCCATAGGTAATCCACAAAACCACCACCTTGTTTCTGCACAAGTTCAGCAACAGCTACATATAGATTTTTTTCCTTACCCAATGCACAATTATATTTTGGATCGTCCATAACTTTACCATTTAAGTATGGCATCATTGGGTGCATAATCATTTTTGGGTGGGGCAAAGTTATATCACTAATCCAAATATGGCCATTGCCATTATCATATCTAATTTTATTAATTTCCTTAATTGCTTCCAGTTGAGCTTCTGCAAGAGTCAACCTTCCAGCTTTTACTTCCTCAGTTTTTGCTTTAAAAATAGTTTCTACTATATCAATAATATTTTTTAATCCATATCCATAATGTTTTTCTAAATATTCCTTATCCATCGAATTTTTATAATTAGAATCTACAGTTGAATAAGCAACATCTACAAAGTTTTTTAGATTTTGCTTAATTTTATAAATTTCTTCGGTTTTATATCTGTCCAACATTTCATTGCTTCTTTGCATAGCACCATAGGTGGTATACGCTAATATTAAAATAACTGATACGATAATGTAAAATATTATATTTTTCATGTATTTCAGAACTATAAAGTTTTTAAGATTACCAATCTTTCTGCGTAACATCAGTTATTAAAGGATTTTTTATTCCAATAGTAGATTTATAAAATACTTAGATTTCAATCAATTACTTTTTAAATAAATTATCCAAATTATTGGAATAGTGTTAATTTAATAGAAGCTATTTATTCTTACGAGAATAATTTTTGGCCAAATAATCCAGAATTTTATTCTCAATATTTATATCAAATTGCCATAAGTCTTGCTCTTCTTGCATCCAACGAATAATTTCTACCCAAGTATCTCTATCAGTTCCTTGCTGAATAATTATTTGGGCAGAATGGCAACCAGTGCAATTAGCTTTAACTATTTCCCAGTTATCGTCAATAATCATCCCGGTAGTTTTATCAATATTACGAACAGAATTTTTATCGACTAATCCATAATTTACAGTAAGATAGTCTAAAATATTATTTTCTGCATCTGCATCAAACTGCCAAAGACCTTGTTTTTGCTGCATCCATCTAATAATTTCTATCCAATCTTCTCGGTCATTTTTTTGACTAGTGAAATAAGGAGCTGCATGACAACTAGTACAATTAGTTTTTACCAGTTGCCAATTTTTATCGATAATCATACCAGATTCTTTGTCAATATTAGTTGCTAAAGCCCCTAATATTATTAATATTACAATAATATTCATTAAACCACTTGAACAGCAATACGGTGACAAGAATTATTCAAATAACCTTTAGGATTCCAACCTGGCACAACCATTGGTTGCGATACTCCATTATCATCCATTGCTTTAGCCCAAATTTCATAATAACCTGTCTCTGGAAATTTAATTTCAGCATTCCAATGTTGCCATGCAAACCGATTTACTGGTTTTTTAAGCTTTGCAACTCGCCATGTAACACCAAAATCAATGGATACTAATAATTTTTTTACTGATAGATCGCCAGCCCAAGCATGTCCACGAACAACTAATTTTCCATCCGCAAATCTATGTTCGACTCCAGTTTTCGGAAAAGTAATTAAAGATTTAACTGGCATAGATTCGATAATACACATGTCATCATTTTTTACTTTACTACCAGGAGCAACCGATTCGCAGGGTATGCGATAGGCTTTACCAGTCATTTTAGTGCCATCGTGAATTTTATTTCTGACTACAATTTTCTTTAACCATTTACCAGAAGTTGAACCCGGCCAACCACTACATAATAAACGTAATGGATAACCATTGAGTAAAGGAATTTTGTCATCATTCATAGACCATGCGATCAACATTTCATCTTCCATGGCTTTGGCAATAGGAACACCTCTAGAAATAGGCTGTTTATCTGGATTACCGCTTAAATGTTTATCAGCTCCATAATAGCCGATATAAATGGCATCTTTTTTAACTCCACAATAATCCAATACGTCTTTTAATCTTACTCCAGTCCATTTTGGACAACCAACAGCACCTAATGACCACTGATTACCTCGAGCTGGAGGATCATAAGCAGAACGTCCATTACCACCACATTCTAACTGGAGTTGATAGGTATATTGCTTAAACTTCTCTTTTAATTCAACTATGGTAAAAACAGTTGGTTTTTCACACGATTCACCTGCAATTTCTAAAGTCCAAGTATCAATGTCAATTTCTTTTGGAGGTATTCCATTATTTCTAACAAACAAATACTTAGCTGGAGTTATATCATCATCTAATAAGTGAGGAGGAGTTTCTGCATTTATCGGTCTGTCATTTAAAATAGTTAAACCTTCTTTACCTTGTATTTCAAAGCTATCTTCGCCTGTTGCCATTGCTGCCGGAATCAGTCCACCAGGCATTTTATCGGCAAATGGGATGTTGGCTCCTAAAAATGCTGTCATTGCTGCTAAACCACTTTTCTTAAAAAAACCTCTTCGAGTAACTGGATTAACTTTACGATCCCATACTAACAAGTCGGCCTGTTCAGGATTTTTTGCATAAAGTTCATGAATACCGCATTTTTTATTATTCATATCAATCAATTATATTAAAATTTATAGGTGTGAACATATATCACTGTATTTTTGAATCTGATAATTTAGAATAGAGGATTTACTTATAAATTTGGTATACGCAAATTAATGAAATCCTAAATATACAGAATATAGTTCTCTTTGATTTATCTTCTACGTTTAAGATGTTATAAGTGTGAACATAATTCACTTTATTGTAGAAAATTTTACGTTATTATAGCATGTCTCACTTGATAGATGGAATCAGAAAAATTCAGTTAAATGACACTTTGACCAAGTCACTCGCTTTCTGAAAAAGACTACAGCTCAGAAGATTTATGGAAATCGGTAAAAAAAGACGTTCGTAAGATTGAAGCGGCTGACGGAGTT
>JASFYV010000017.1:0-8293 GCA_045046925.1 Candidatus Marithrix sp.
CAGAAGTACTCGGATTTTTTCTGAAATATATGTTTTTTCTTGTCAAACTATTTTTAGTTTTTTTAACCATTTAGCTTGACAAGTAACAGAGTATCTACCTGGCTAATTTTTTTTAGATTCATCTATTCCAAGGCAGAAATAGACCAATAATGTACCTACGATGAAATAAATAATAAAAAACATTAAAAAACCAGCTAATAAACTCAAATCATCAATTTTTTTATCTGCATATAAAGTGAAAATAGCGGCAATAAAACCAATCAGACAAGATAAAGACATGTAGTATATTGCACTATATTTTCTTAAATTCGTTGGCATAACTACTTTATATTTTTTTATATAATATTTACTAACTATTGTTGGAGGTATAGTAATCCATACAATAGTTCCTAAAGCTGGTATTTTGATTAAACTCAATATCAGACTCATCAGTATACCCAAAACAAAGAGTTGAACTGCAATTTTTATAGGAGATAATTTTTCATTCATTATATTTTCAATTGTGAAATGATTATGAACAATTCATTTTGACATTAAAAAATATTTCACTTCGGTTTTTTTATGGTTGTTCCTTCAATAAACGAAAAAAAACTCAATATAGTTGATCCAAATGTAAGGCTTAAATTGATGCCTATGCGGTGCAGCAAAGCGTAATCGACCATTACAATATAAATAAACACAAAAATTATTGATTGGATTTTGGTCGGTTTCTTAAATCTTTGCTATAACTCATTTCTTTTTATATATCATTTTTTTTATGAATGGATTTTATAGGAATGTTACTATAAATAAAGCAATTAATTTTGTTAAAATTAAATTCAATAACCAAATCTTCCAGCAACTTGTTGAGTTTCTTGTTTAATTATCTCTAATTCTTCATCAGTAAAATCTGGTTTATAATAAGATGGTGATTTAATCTTTTCGATATATTTATCAATTATAGCTTGGCCTTCTGTTAAATTACAGTGATTCATAATATCTTGTAATATTGTTTCTGGATCAGCACATAAATCTTCAAATCTAACTATCATAGATGCTGCTTGTAATTGAGGATTCGCTTCTAATCTATCTTTGACATAACTATATATTCTGCTCCAATAATTAGCCCAAGCTGTTATATCTCTTTCTTTTAACGTAATTATTTCCTGCCCACCTATATTAATAGGACGTATATCCAAACCAAATTCAAAATGGCCGATTCTTTGTAAATGCTTGAGTGCTTTTGGGTTTTCTCTTCCACCTTGGCAAAATAATTTATGTTGTTTAAGCAGAGAGGCAAGATGATTAATTGGATGGCGGATTGGAATTATAAATTTAGCATTTGGAAAGAGTTTTAAAATATATTCTAAACGAGTTATATTGTAATTGCCTTTAGCTAGATAACGATTTCCTTTCCGAGTTAGTAATAATTTGCGAATATGATTGTTATAAAAAGTTTCAAAAGCAAGATTATTAGTATTTTGGTCTAAAATATTATTTACTATTGGGTTATGTATTTCTGGAAAGAAGTGCATCCATAGTGATTCTTCCACTGCTTCTGGACTATCTGGAGTAACTAGAATCCCATCTCGATGAGCCCTTTCTACTGGAGCAACTTTTTTTACTAACATACGACTTAATAACCAGTTCCACCAAAATGGAGTATAAACTGGCGGAAAATCTTTATATTGTTGTGATACAAGTCCTTTATGATGTGATAATATTTCCAATAGTATTGTAGTTCCAGAACGAGCCAAACCACTTACATAAATAGGTTGAGTTATTTTTATTTTCTCAATGTCTTCTTGTAAAACTTTAGATTCAAAATTACCCAAAGATATCCACATACCTTTAGTTTTTTCAATAAAGCTTCCAAATATATCAACCCACTTTTGAACTTGGAAAATTTGTTTTTCTTTCATAGATGATTTATAAGTTTATTGGTAGTCCTGCACAGTGATTTAATAAAATTATCCAAAAATTTTAAAAATCAGGTAAGAAAGGAGAAAAAGAGGTTATACTAAAATCGGGGATTACATACTGATGGCAAGTTAATTCTCAAGGAATTATTGTGTTATCTAGTGAAAATATGATAGTTACCATATGCAAACAAGAATCCAGTAATTTTAAATATTCCTAGATTCCAGTTTACCTGAGAATTACATTATAAACTAATCGCAGAATACCATTTTGAGCCAAACAAGCCACCTTCTTTAGCTTTCCAACCATTAGTTTCCATCATCTGTTTCAAACGTTTTTTAAGTTCATGATCTGGAATTTTACCTTTACTATGAGTTTTAAATACTGACACAGCATTTTCAAATTCTTTCTTATCTACTTTGCCATCATTATTAGCAAAAGCTTCCAACACATCCTTAGCTCGATCTTCTGCATCTCGCTCTAAAACTAGGTTTTTTTCAGAAGCAGCTTGTCGTATAATAGACAAACCTTCTTCAATTCCAATACCTTTTTTAATCCCTTCTTCAAGGATTTTCTTTTCTTCCTTACGGTCAATATATTGATCATCAAAAACTTGTAACATAATGTAATCAATAAACTGTTTTTTAACTTCTTCTGAAACTGCCATAATAACCTCAAGTAATTAATGTAACCAGCCCATAAGTTATACTGGATACTAAAATTTCAAATAGTTGTATACCACTTAATTCCAAATAATCCACTGGCTTGCCAGCCATTAGTTTCCATCATCTGCTTCAAACGTTTATTTATATCTTGATCAGGTACTTTACCTTTACAAGCAGTTTTAAAAACGTTGAAAGCTTCTTCAAATTCTTTTTTAGTTATTTTACCATCTGCAACTGCATTTTCAAGTACAGCCTTAGCTTTATCCTCCACATCTCGTTCGATAACTAAACCTTTTTCTTCAGCGATTTCATGAATAAGAGCAAGAGTATCTTCCACACTAATATCATTTTTTACTCCAACTTCAAGAATTCTCTTTTCTTCGTGCCTATCAATATATTTGTCATCAAACCCTTGCAATGCGATAAACTCAACAAACTGGTTACGAATACTGTCTGAAACCATATTTACACCCCTTAATTAAATTTCTGAAAACCATTTTGAACCGAATAATCCCCCTTCTTTTACTTTCCAACAATTATCTAATATTATTGTTTTGACTCGTTTTTTAATTTCTGGTTCAGGTACTTTAGCTTTAGAAGTAGACCTGAATAAAACTAATGCGGTTTCAAATGCTTTTTTGTTAATATTACCATCATTAATAATAAATTGTTCTAAAAATTCTTTGGTACGTTCTTCTATATCTCTTTCAATTACAAAATCTTTTGAATAAGCTATTTCACGTATAATAGCAAGCCCTTCGTTGACACTAATGCCTTTTTTAATTCCTTCTTCAAGAATTTTTTTTTCTTCTTGTCGATCAATATATTGGTCATCAAAAACTTGCAACATAATGAATTCGATAAACTGTTTTTTAACTGTTTCTGAAATTGCCATATGTTTATAAACCCATTATTAATATCATCAAATCTATTACCAAGAATTATCACCTGGTTGTGGTAGAGCATTAATATCTATTAGGCCTTTAACTGTAACAGGTAATGTTTTTATCACCATGAAAACAGATGGAATTTTTTCATTTGGTAACATAGTCGATAAATAATTATGTAAACGGCCAGCAATAACTCGTTGTAAAATCTTTAAAAAACCTTGTTTATTAAGTATATAATTTACACTTTGTTCAACATTTTTCTGCTCATTATCATCAAGAATTAACTGTACGCCAGCTTTTGAATTTCTATACCAAGCTATTGTACCATTCAGCCATTTTTCTTCAATATCACCAGGTAAACGAACATACATACGGATCATACTGTCTTTTTCTAGGGAAGGAGTTCCTATGATACAAAAGCCATTATATGATATATCTTCTGTATGTATAGTTATTTCTTGTTGATCATATTCTAATATACAAGCATTGTGATATGGTAATCTGTCTGGAATTAGCCCAGATACAATATAAGCTACTAAAACATTTGATTCTGATTCAATCACAGCAACCTCTTGTACATCTGGGTGCTGAGTTAAGATTTCTTCTATTTTATTAACATTAGACATATTTATGTTATGCAACCTTGCTTGCTATAGCACAATAAGATATGAATGGTTTACCGATTTTTTCGGTAATATTTATATTGGAAAAACCAGCGTTTAACAATAATTTTTTAACTTCATCCAAAGAGTAAGTATTAAATACATCTGTACTTAGGTCAAGATTATTCATTTGTTCTTTATTGCGAAAACCAAGCACAATTTTACCACCAATTTTTGTTACTCTAAATATTTCTTGTAAGTAAACTTGCGGATCATCCCAAAAATATAAAGTGTTTACTGAACATACTTTATCAAAAAAATTGTTTGCGTAAGGTAAATTCTTACATTCACCTTGTTGAATTCTAAGTTTATTATTTTTAATATGTTGCTGATTAATTTTACTGGCTTTGGCTACCATTGCTGCGGAAAAATCAATTCCTGCAACAGAATTTGCAATTAATGCTATTTCATTAAGTAATTTTCCTGGTCCAAATCCAATTTCTAAAATATCATCGGTTTTTGTCAATTCTAAAGATTCTTGAACAAAATTATTTAAATCAGCATTGCCTTTAAATAGAATTGGCATAACATAACGCCCAATTAGACCAGATGGTTTTCTAGCTTGCTGGGATAAAATTTTGGTTGGGATTAGATTAAATAATTTCACAAGTCTTTTAAAAAACTGGCATTAGCATCTTTTTCAGATAAAGCTGGATTAGTAATTGGCCAATCAATATTAATCTCTGGATCATCCCAACGAATACTGCCTTCAGCTTCGGGATGATAATATTCAGTACATTTATAATGAAAATCAGCCTGTTCAGAAATTACACAAAAACCATGAGCTAAACCTGGTGGTACATAAAATTGAGTATGTTTATCTGCTTCTAATACTATGCCTACCCATTGTCCATAAGTTGGAGAATTAGGTTGAATATCTACTGCCACATCAAATACAGAGCCTTGAGTTACGGTGACAAGTTTACCTTGTGGATATTGTTGTTGAAAGTGTAAACCACGCAATACTCCTTTAGCAGAATGAGAATGGTTATCTTGAATAAATGTTGCAGAAATTCCAGCTTCAGCATATCTTTCAGCATTGAAACTCTCTAAAAAAAATCCCCTATCATCACCGAACACTTGTGGTTCTATAATTAATACGCCAGCAATTTTAGTTTTGGTTACTTTCATTTATATTCCATGCTTTAACAAATAATTAAGATAATTACCATAACTGCTTTTTTGGAGAGGTTTAGCTAAATCCTGTAATTGCTCAGTAGAAATATAGCCTTTACGCCAAGCAATTTCTTCTGGACAGGCAATTTTAAGGCCTTGTCTCTTTTCGATAGTTTCTACAAATGATGAAGCTTCCAACAAAGATTCATGAGTACCAGTATCTAACCAAGCCATACCACGTCCCATCTTTTCTATTTTTAATTTATTATTTTGTAAATAAACTTTATTAACATCAGTAATTTCTAATTCACCCCGAGCTGAAGGTTTAATAGTTTTCGCAATTTGTACTATATCAGCATCATAAAAATATAAACCAGTTACTGCATAATGGGATTTTGGTTGCTGAGGTTTTTCTTCCAAACTAACGGCAGTACCATTTGCATCAAATTCAACTACTCCATAACGTTCTGGATCATGAACTCGATAAGCAAATACAACTGCTCCATCTTTTAAAACTGCGGCTTTTTGTAATTTATTTTGTAAATCATGCCCATAAAAAATATTATCTCCCAATACTAATGCACAAGCAGAATTATCGATAAATGATTCTCCAATAATAAAGGCTTGAGCTAAACCATCTGGTGATGGCTGAATTGCGTAACTTATATTAAGTCCCCACTGTTTTCCATCTTCCAATAATTGTTGAAATCTTGGTATATCTTGGGGAGTAGAAATTAATAAAATATCTTTTATTCCTGCTAACATTAAGGTTGTCAACGGATAATAAACCATTGGTTTATCATAAATTGGCAATAATTGTTTAGAAATAATTTGGGTAATTGGATATAAACGAGTTCCAGAACCACCTGCTAAAATAATACCTTTCATAATGTACCTAAACGTTCTCTTTGATATTCTTGAGCGGCCTAAAGGCTTCCAAAAAAGTTAGAATTAATTTTACTCTGTGTTATTTTCTCTTTTAGGAATTATACTATTTGGATTTTTCCTCCAATCCTTCATCCTATCGATAAGTCTATCGCTTTTAAATTCATGTTTGGCATAACATATTTTTAATAAATTTCCCATATCAGCCAATTCATTTTGGGATGCAAAATCATATATATATCTATTATGAATTAAATCTAAAATATCAAATAAATACACTGAATTTCTGGGAATGTGTCTTATGTAGTTTTCAATATACTTTTGCCATCCTTTTGGCCTGCCAAATATTAACAACAACATTAATTCATGCTTAATTAATTTGTTTGTTTCTGAATTTATAGCATCATACAATAAAGGAGCACTTTTAGGTGAAAATAAATCATCTTTAAAAAGCTTCACAACAAAACTTGGATTAATTAAAATAAATCTTTTTATCTTTTCATCAATACTAACTCCATCAAAGCCACAAGGAATAAAGCCAATACCATCAAAAGATACATAACCATGTTTTGCCATAATAGGAGACAATACAAATAATATTTTTGAAAATAATAACCATCCTCTTGTTATTTCTTTCAATAATAATTTTTTTGCTTCAGGTTTTACATAATCACTATTTCGTAAAGCTCTAGAACTTGCACTAATTTTTTGCATTAAAACTAAAAATGTATATTCTTCCAAAATATTGCTAATTTCTTGATTATATGGTTTTTCAAAACTATAATCTTTATCTGCGTATTCATCTTTCAATGAATCTGGCAAATTGGATTGTAATACCTCAGTATTGATTAATTGTTTTGCTTCTTTTATATGTTTTTCTGAAGGATTCCACTCCATTGCATCTAACAAGTTGAAATTAACAGTTAATCCTGTTTTATTTTCTACAATATCACATTGTTTAGATAAATCGTTAGTAAGAATTCTAATCATATCTGAACTCTTTCTATCAATTCCTGTATAAAACTCAATTATTTCAGGAAAATTTGTGTATATTTTGTTAGTTACAATATATTGGTAAAAATCATAATTTGCGTGCATTTGATTTGCAGCAAAATAATAAATCCAATAAGTTGCTTTAAACCGGAGTTTACCATTGCATTCAACTATAATACGATTTTCAAGAAGAACATTAAAGACAACTATAATTTCTAAATTAAGTAGATTTTCATCGCAAAATATATTTAACTTTTTTACAAACTCATCTCTGCTAAAATCATACGTTTTTTCTTTAATCATTTGTTCACAAAAATACCCTAAAACCTGTTCACAATCCTTAACATCTGGCTTTGTTTGATATGTTGGAAGTTCAACCAAGTCAAACAAAACAAATAAAAACATTTCTATCATTTTAGTTCGATTGATAGGGCTTTCATCAAAATGCTTTTCTGATATTTTTAGTAACGTAATACAGTTTAAAGGAGTTCTATGTATATTTAAAACCTCCATATCTTTTACAACTTTATTTAAAACAATATTTTCATCGCCAATATTTTTGCTTGGTGTTGTAATCTGAAACTACTTTTCTGATGCTATTTCTTGATAAAGCAGATAATATAAGTTCTTTAAACTTTCTATTAATTTTTATATCTTGTTCTGAATTTAGCTTAAAATCACCAGTAGTATTCATAATAATAAGCGGTGTATCCTTGAACGTATTACAAATTCCTCTTAACACCTTCATTGAACCAGTAAGTGATATTTTCCAAGAATCCAAAACAATACAATCTATTGCTCTATTTTCTAGTTTGAATTTTTTCAATTCTTTCTTTATGATTTTTTCTATATCAATATGTATATTTATTTTATTCATATCTAAATATACCCATAAAAAACCATTATTCCATGCTTCAATAATTAAATGATGCGATAAACAAGTAAGTCCGAATTGTGGAGGAGCTTTTATTATCACCGAATATGGATTCTTAATAAGAGCATCTACTTTGATTTCAATTTTGTCATTTTTCACAGAATCATTATCATGGTTTTCTGATTCACGTAATATTGGCTCAACCCAAACTTCGGCAGTGGGCTTCGACAGTTAAATCCTAGATAAAATGTCAGATTATTCCAAAGAAATTAGACTAAAAATTAAGCGAAACGTTGGGTTAAAATATCT
>JASFYV010000018.1:0-3693 GCA_045046925.1 Candidatus Marithrix sp.
CCTCTATATCACGACTACCAGTGTTAGCACCAACAATTTCACCGGTTTCTACATCAATGGCAAGCCATACCCACACCTTGTTTTCTTTGTTCATGACGAAAGAATCCCTACCCATATTTCATCACATTGGATAACTAGCTTTCCCTTTTTTTTAGGAATAATATCAATAACCTTTGGAACAGAATCATATTTCTCATTAACGTAATTCTGTAGCCAATATTCAGAAACTTCAACAACCCTTGCAATACCAGCTAGTGGGATTTTTTCTAACAATAATTTGTCAATTAAATCCTTATTTTCTTAAGAAATACAGTTTATTGGATATAACACAAACTGTCTGTTACAATCTTTGCAGGCATATTTTTATTTTTCCAGTGTCATTAAGTTAAGGGTAACCGCTTCTACATAACATGATTATTTGTAGGAGTAATCCATTGTGGTTAGCTTAATCTTCATTAAATCGGAAAATGCTATACGAAAGGGAATCAAAATCATTATTGGAAATATAAAATAGAAGCTTTATCATTCTATAAACCTAGTAGAATTTTTTGAAAAATATGAACAAACCGTTACCAAATCAAGATTTAGCCAATATCTATTCACAACTAGCTCATTTAGAAAAATCCGGTATACCAATTATAAATGCCATAAAATTATTAAACACTGGTGAAACTGGTAAAAGAGCTAAATTGACTTTAAAATATATCAACCAAGGCAAACCTTTTTCAGAAGCTGGAGCTAAAGCTAAATTATTTACTGGAATTGACATAACTTTAATAAAAGTAGCTGAAGCCAGTGGTAAAACTACTGAAATTTTTCTGCAATTAGCTAAGTTTTATCAAGATAAAGCCAATTTAACCAAGCAAATTAAATCTAAATTAATTTTACCAATTAGCGTATTATTATTAGCAATATTTATCCAACCAATTCCAGAATTATTTTCTGGTAAAATAACAGTTGTTGGCTATTTATTAGAGACAATTGGATTAACCATATTGTTAATTAGTATTTTTTCCATATTCACCAAATTAAAATTACCCTATCTCAATAAATGGCAGAAAAGACGTGAGATATTAAATTTTACTCAATCTTTAGGCTTAATGTTACAAGCAGGTTTACCAATTTTAGAAGCATTACCAAAATCATACCAAGTAGTTAAAGATGTTGCTTTACGACAACAGTTAAGAAAAATTTCTACTTATTTACGAACTGGTGATAGTTTTGCAGAAGCTTTTATAAAACTAGATGTTAATAATATTGCTAATCAATTTATCTTAACAGGAGAGCATTCTGGTAATTTAGCTGAAATGTTATTACATTATTCCAAGTTAGAATCTGAAGATATTGCATTACATGATAAAATATTAGCTGCTTGGTTACCTCGTATTGCATATGCTTTTATTGTTATATGGATAATTTATGGGATTTTTAGTAGTGGAATGCCTATGTCATCAATTCCTGAAAATATTTAATTAGCGAGAATTTAGAAAATTGTCAAACTTCAAACCTCATAAATCTTTATACTTTCTGATAAATAAGGAATCCTATGTCGGAGCCTGATTACTCTAATATTGCTCCTGACTTAGCTATCGAAAATTTAAAAACACCACCTTTTTCCAGAGAAGCAGAACAATCTGTATTGGGTGGTTTAATGCTAAATAATGAAGCATGGACTGTTATTGCTGATTTACTGACTGAGAAAGATTTTTACTTGCGTGAACATCAAATTCTGTTTCAGGCAATAAAAAATTTATCTGAGAAAGGTGATCCTTGTGATCCGGTAACCTTAGCTGAATGGTTACAAATACACGAACAACTTGATACAATTGGAGGAGGGCCTTACTTAGCTATGCTGGCTAGTAACATTCCTAGTGCTGCCAATATAGTTGCTTACGCAAAAATTGTACGAGAGCGAGCCATATTACGTCAATTAATAAGTGTTGGCCAAGAAATTGCCGATAGTGCATTTAATACTCATGGTAGAACTAGTACTCAATTACTTGATAATGCGGAAAAAAGAGTATTTCAGATTGCTGAACTTGGAGCTAAACATGACAGTGGTTTCGTTAAAATAGAAAATATTCTAACTGATACTATAGACAGAATTGACATTCTTTCTCAGCAAGATGGGGCAATAACTGGAATGGAAACTGGATTTACAGATTTTGATCAGCAAACTTCTGGTTTACAACAGTCTGATTTGATTATAGCCGCTGGTAGACCATCCATGGGAAAAACTGCTTTTGCAATGAATATTGCTAGTCATGTAGCAGTTGAAAAACGTATGCCAGTTGCTGTATTTAGCATGGAAATGTCCAATGAACAACTTGCTATGCGTCTGATTTCTTCCATTTCTGGGGTTAATTTACAGAGTGTGCGTACTGGTCGACTTAATGATGATGATTGGCCAAAACTAACGAAGGCCGTTAGCAAATTATCTGAATCTCCTCTATTTATTGATGAAACTCCTGCTCTAAGCCCCACCGATTTACGAGCTAGAGTGAGACGATTAGCTAGAGAACAAGGCCAACTTAGCTTAATCGTAATTGACTATCTACAGCTAATGCAAGTGCCAGAAAGTAATGAAAGTCGAGCAAATGAAGTTTCCGAGATTTCTCGTTCTCTTAAATCATTAGCAAAAGAATTAAATGTACCAGTTTTGGCATTATCTCAGTTGAATCGGAGTTTAGAACAACGAACTGATAAGCGACCAAAAATGTCAGATTTGCGTGAAAGCGGTAGTATAGAGCAAGATGCTGATTTAATTGTTTTTATTTATAGAGATGAAGTATATAATGAGGAGAGTCCAGATAAAGGAAGTGCAGAAATTATAATAGCTAAACAACGTAATGGGCCAATTGGTACTACTAAACTTTCCTTCAGAGGTGAAGTTACCAAATTTGGAAATTTTTCTGATGAGTATCATGAATAGGTTTTTGTTGGTTTGCTAAATCATAGTAAATTCTAGTTTCATTTACGCAAGCATACACTCCATTAAGTTAAGGGCTACCCCTACATGATAATTTGTATGGGTAATCCCTTATGGTTCCCTAATTAATTTCTTTAACTTAATGACTTCGTAATTCTTTACCATATTTACCACTGTCTTTTACTTCAAAATTTCCAAATAAATTAAATATTTTGTTCAAACAACGGTAACACTTCCACCAGTGCTGATATTGTTGCCATCATCTGGAATAGCGGTTCCCCAAGTGGTAGTTATGGTTGCTTTGTCGTTACTGGTTTTTCCAACAGTACCTTTTTTGATGGTGGCAGTATAGGTTATTGTGCCACTTTCTCCAACACCTAGTTCTTCATTTTCACCTTGATAGAGATTACAGGTTATTTTACCCACCATTATTGAAAAATCTTATGAATCAACTTGACAATTAGGCACAGCTTTTTTAAACCGCTCTATTTCAGACTTACTTATTTGATTTTCCCTGCAATCCAATCTTTGTAAATTGTTCAAGGTACGTAGTGGTTCTAAATTGCTTATTTGATTTTCCGAGCACCACAATACCTGCAAATTAGTTAAGACACGTAGCGGTTCTAAATCGCTTATTTGATTTTTACCACAAGTTAATATCTGCAAATTATAGTACTATTTAAATTCAATAATCTTTTTGAAAGGCCAAATCTATCGCTTTATTGAAGTCATTGCAAGTATTTTTCAGATTTTTAATCCGTGAT
>JASFYV010000019.1:0-4809 GCA_045046925.1 Candidatus Marithrix sp.
CTGCCATCTTCCAATGGTAATGGGTAAAGATGGTAAGAATAAAGCTGTTAATGCTAGAATTGAAGGTGTAACACCTATAAAACAATCTCTTAGAACACAACCGCAACCTAATAATCAATTTTTTTCTTTTTTAATTTGGATAGCGATTATTTCTATTTTAGCTTTGGGTTATACTGGTGTAACTATCTATAAAACACTCACAAAAGAACCAGAATTAAAAAATACTGATTTATCTCCTAATGTAGATCCTATAATAATTTCTACACCAAAGAAAAAAAAGTATAGCAAATATAGTTGTGACGGAAAAGTACATTGTTCAGAGATGTCCTCATGTGAAGAGGCTAGATTTTATATAAAGAATTGCTCCGGTACTAAAATCGATGGAGATAATGATGGTAAGCCATGTGAAGACAGGTGTGGTCATTGAAATAAACAATTGTGGTTAGAATTAATTCTAATTAAATCTTGGAGACCGACCTATCACCCGCTCAAGAACGTTATTAGTTTTTTATACAACAAAATATACTATTTTCATAAAATGTTTTTTGCAATATTTGTCGTAAATTTAATAATATTAATGTATAGCAAATCCCGATACTTTAAAACGTTTTGCTAATTTTCTTATTGAACCTTATACGATTCTAATATTTTACTACGTAAATCTAATTAATAACTGATGTTACGCAATTACTAACCTCCTCTACCCGGCTGATCCACTGCCATTAAGTTAAGAAGTAAGTAATTGTATAGTATAATAAATATTATAACATAAATTAACTAATAATAAAGGTACAATATGTTTAAAACAGATATAATTGGATAAGCATTCACTCATGTTAGAAAATTATATTTTCCAATATTATTAGTGATGATATTTCAAAAGAGTATGAAGTTGTCACAACTGTAACTAAATTAATTTACAATGGATATAGATACAATAACTGGTAGTACTTTTACTTAAACAAGACGTAATTTGCGTCATACAGCTTTCATTGAACTGAATCAGAAAGCAGTAGTTGATGTTATGTATATATCAAGTTATACAAAGGGATGCGTTATGGATGTTGATGGTTCAAAAAATTTATTACCAGATAGTGCTGAAAAATTTGGTGAAATATCTTATAGTAATGATTATCCTTAAAGCTTCTCATAATTACGGTTTAGCTTCTGTAATGTATAATGTTTTAAATCGTGTAGCAGTTGACAATATTTCATGCAAGAGCATATGAAGTTGATTTAGCAATTAAACATCTAAAACATGATGAAAAGAATGATTTATAGCAACTCTCTGTAATCTTGATAGGAATTTTGTTATACGTTGTTCTTTAGCTTTTTTCAAAACAGCTCAAGGAATGTTACGAGGACAGGGTTTTGATAGCCAAATTGTTACATTAAAATCTCAACCTATTAAATACAAACTAGTTATTTACCTGAAGAAATAACAATTATATTCGTTCGTGTTCAATTGGAAACTAGTGAATATGAAGTATTGGTAACATCGTTACCTGATGAGACAGAACTTCCTAGTGAAGATTTTCTGAAAATTTACCATTTGCGTTGGGGAAAGGATTTTATTCCATTTTAAAGACTCGTCTTAAGCTAGAAAATTTTTCTGGGAAAACAGCAGAATCAGTCTATCAAACACTCAACAATATATTTAACTGGACTAGAATCAGTTTTAACAATCGATATTGATAAAAAATCTGATATAGTGATTTGGACGTTTAGAAAAATTATTTTCTAATCCTTAACTTAATAGGCTGTGACCCTAATCCAAAGGGAAACAAGAGGTGGTCTATACAAACGGTAAACACTATATATTTAATTTTGAAATATTGCTTTTTATAGAGTATGTAATTATACTGAATGATAACCCAATAAAATTTAAGAGACATTTATGAAAAAAATTAATTCTAAAAAAGCTATGTTATTAGCTGCTGGTGGCAAATTAGCTTTAGTACCTGGTCTTGCATCTGCTCAAGGTGGTAAAGATGATGAAATGACTCCTGCTGATCCAGCACCTCAATTAAAATTAAATCAGATTGCTGTTCCTTTTGATACTTTCATTCCTCCATTTAATGATCCTGATATGATGGCTGATGGAAGTATGTTTGAAGATGAATTAGAAGGATATGAAAGCACTGGTATTATTTTTGTTGGAGAAATGAAAGAACATGCTCGAATGGATTTTATTATTTCTAACATCAGAAATGATAAACCAGTAGATGTTTACTTGGTTATGGGAACTGAATTAGCAGCTGATGCAGAAGATGATTTATTTCCTGGACTCGCTCCAACTGATTTCCAAGGACCACAAGGTAATATGAGGGATGGTCATGATAAACCAGAAATAGATAAAAAACCTCCTCGTCCTGAAAATGGTCCACTAGGTAGAGTAAACTTAGAACAACAACTAGAAAGACTACTTATCCAACTTGAAGAACAGAACATATCCGAAGCACCTGATAAACGAGAAGTAGATAGGCTTAACAGAGAAATTAAAAAAGTAGAACGTAAGTTAATAAAAGCTCCACCAGAAAGAGATGGTAATTGGAAAGGTATAGGCAGTAAACCAAAACCAAAATCAAATGCCGCACCTTCAATGCCAGTACATGGTGGTGAAATATGTATTGATATGGCTAGTTTGGAAGTTATTGCTGCTGTACGTGTTCATCCAACTGAATCGCTTATGCCACCAGCCGAAGTTTCGATTGGTAAAGCTGTTCCATCAAACTTTACTTCAACAATAATTTCTGTAAATTTATTGAAAGAAAAATTATTAAATTTTGATGGCCAAGAAGTATTTTTTCAGGCAGCAATTGTACCTGCCAATGATCCACGTCCATTAAATGAACTTTTAGCTGAAGGTGGCCAAGTTTCTGAATGTGATCGTTATGTAATTGCTAATATCATTGAAGCAAATGAAGAATATGATATAGAATATGATGATGGTAGTAAAGAAGGTGGTGATTACGGTGATGAGTATGATGATTCTGGAGTAACAGAAGAAAGTACTGATACTGGCAGTAAAATTTAAGACTTTTCTAATTCCCAGAACTTTTGTTGGGAATCTTACTATAACTATTGTAATATAAAATGATACTAGCCACTCCTATAGGACTTCAATCTTTACAAGGGCCTAGAGTTATATTGGAACGTCTTGCTCCTAAACATACTTCTTTTTTAATGCAATGTTATAGTAATAACGAATTTATGGATTTATACCGTTTGGCTCAACGACGTAATCAGACAGAAAAGCAAATAAAAAAACGTTTAGCTATGGAACAAGCTCTTTTACCTCAGCAGATGAAACATATTGAATGGGTTATTTTTCGTAAAGTTAATAACCATGAAAAACAACCTATTGGTTTAGCATCTTTAGCTGATTATAAAAAAGAATATCAACGAGCTGAATTCTTAATGGGTATATTGTCACCAGAATACCGTGGTAGCAGAATGTCTTTGGAAGCTAGTTTACTGATAATGGATTTTGCGTTTAACCAAGTAAAACTTAATAAAATCATAGCTTATACTTATGGATATAACCAATATGCTCAACAAAATTTAACTAGTTTTGGTTTTGTCAAAGAAGGTCTATTGCGTCAACATATATATTCAAAAAAAGGTTTTATTGATCTGTATATTAATGGCTTGCTAGTAGATTATTTTAGAAAAAATCAACGTTTAAGTCGTTTTTCGCAACGACTATTAGGTATAGATGTTACTAACAAACCAAATTCTCAACAAAAGCTTTCTGACGGATATGTAGCAAGTAAACAAGATGATATTTTTAAATTAATAATGTCAAACAGATAGTATGTTTTAACTGAAGTTACGCAGACTGTATATTCTATAAATTTGGGTTTAAACTGCAACCTTTCTTCCTAAAACCAATACACAAGGAGTTAAGATTAAAGTCAACAAAGTCGCAAATGCCAATCCGCCAGCAATAGAAGTTGCCATTAGATTGTACAGTCAAAATCCGATGTTCTTCACTGCGTTTAATAGTTCTAACTCGTGATTAAGCAATACTTTTTACAAATAGACTAATCGGCATTAAACCACTTTTAGTTTGAATTATTAGTCTATCCAATTGATCTAAATCTGATATTGCATTGTGAAAAACGAATCCGAATATCTACTCTTTATCAGCATCAAATCTACTAGCATCACGATCTACTACAATTTTCCAATCAATACCAAGTAAAGGTCGGCTATCTTCAATATCAACCCAGTTATTTTATATAAATCAACAATTAATTTAGCTACTGTTGGATTTAATAATTCTGAATTTCTACTATAGCAAAACCAGTATAAAATATATATAATAGAAGTAATCAAGGAAAAAATAATGACATGCCGGTATAGCTTCACCAATTGGCCAAAGGTGTTCTGGTGAAATGGATTGGGGAGCTAGAGGACATACTATAGTACTATTTAAATTCAATAATCTTTTTGAAAGGCCAAATCTATCGCTTTATTGAAATCCTCACAAGTATTTTTCACCTTCTTGATCCGTAATTACTGCCCAATAATTTTCTATTGGAGTCTTGAGAGTATGGTGGAAGGAACAGTATTCTACATCCAACTTTTTCTATAATATCCTGAGTTTGCTTTATGTATTATATAGTTGTCCATAATCACTTTCCAGGTGTTAATTCGGGTAGGAGAGAGTTTTTAACCCAAGCATTAAATAATTTTGTATCAGCTGTTCCATGAAAGACAAAAGGTGCCAAGATTGCCTTTTTACATTGTGCCGCAATCATGCTAACACGCTTATATCTATTGCCTTTTACCTCACAATTGCTC
>JASFYV010000020.1:0-29870 GCA_045046925.1 Candidatus Marithrix sp.
TCATAATAATATACTGACTTTTCGCCAGCATATCCCTGTGTATTGAACGGAAATTCAGGCATCTTTACCCAGTTTAGAAATTATACTGTCAAATATACCTAATATTTGATATTATCCGCTAAATCAGGTATACTAACGTAAAAACTTTAACACACCCTTAAAAAAATATGATAATCCTACTTAACTTTTATGTCAAGCAAAGATTCTAATTTACTCACAGAAATGCGAGATTTAATGCGACGGTTGCATTATTCAATTCATACCGAAAATGCCTATTGTGAATGGGTCTCCAGATATATCCATTTCCACAAAATACAAGCACGAGAAACCTTGTTTATCGAACCAGAAAAGAAGGTTGAGGATTATTTAACCTATTTAGCAGTGCAAGCCAACGTAGCTGCATCTACCCAAAGTCAAGCATTTAACGCTCTAGTTTTTTTATACAAACGAGTGCTTGGAAAACCTTTAGAAGGTGTAGAAGCAACACGCTCACACAAAATCCAACGTATTCCAGTGGTATTAACTCGTGAAGAAGTAAAACAAATACTGTCTTTATTAGAAAATACTTCAGGTTTATTAGCCAAATTATTATATGGTTGTGGATTAAGAATCACCGAAGCAGTGCGATTACGAGTACAAGACATTGACTATGGTTATAAGCAAATAACTGTGCGAAATGGCAAAGGCATGAAAGACCGAGTAACTCCATTCCCAGAAAGTGTAGAACCAATATTAACCAATCATTTACAACGAGTTAAAGCAATCCACAATCTAGATTTAGCTAATGGATATGGAACAGTTTATCTACCACATGCACTTGCACGCAAATATCCAAATGCAGAACAAGAATGGAACTGGCAATATGTATTTCCTAGTAAAAAACTATCTGAAGACCCACGTAGTGGAATAACAAGGCGACATCATACTGACCAATCAGTGATAAACAAAGCAATTAAAAAAGTAGTAGAAAATCTTGGAATTACTAAAAAAGTAAGCGCTCATACCTTTAGACATAGCTTTGCAACCCATTTACTCCAACGAGGTACAGATATTCGTACTATTCAATCGTTACTTGGACATAAGGATTTAGAAACAACGATGATTTACACCCATGTATTGAAACAAGGTGGTGAGGGAGTGAAGAGTCCTTTGGATGATTTGTAATAGGTTACAACCTGTTATGTAGGGGCAATCCGGTTGCCCACTTACATAATGTTGTGATTCGTAGGGGTAATCCCTTGTGGTTACCCTGATTTTCTAATTTATTGGCAACTGGGCAACCATAAAGGATTGCCCCTACATTATCAATGATCCGACAGCCATGAAGTATCATTACATTCGGTAGCTGGCCACACGATAGATTCAATATCATCGTACTTCAAACCTTTATAAACTTTCTTATGTACGATCTTACATTCCACTGGATCATAAGCTAGAATTCGAGTTTCTCGACCATTTTTACCTTTTCGATCTACTCCAACTAACAAGAAGCCATTAGGTTGAGTATCAAGTCCTTCAATCCTGCCATCATCGACAAAATCACAAGCTATTTCAAATGTTTGAGTATCTAAATCATAAACCCATAAATGTTCATCACCGGAAGCATAGAGTTTTTTACCATCAAAGCTCCAGGCTAAACCACCCATGTCATGGAGTTTGTAATCCATCTGTTTTATAGGAGTTCCTATACCAGTTGTAGTATTGATTGTAATTAGTCCAGTCCATTTATTGGTTACAATTTCATTCTCTCTTTCCCAATTACTATCATTTCCTTTCCATTTATCTGTCCCACCTTCATTGCGACCCCAAGCATATAAGTTTCTATCAACCGGATTGAAACCTAAACCGGCAACCTTTTCAAACCCAGTTGGCCCAATAACCGTCATATCCCCAGTTTCACGGTGAATAGTGTATAAATAACCATCTAATTCTTTTCCATCTACTTCAGCATGATTGCCAGCACTAGCAAATAGTAAATCAGGATTATCTGGATGAATTGCTAAACCTTCCATGTCCCGTCCATATCTCATTGGGCCTAATGGTGTCATGCTACCTTTTGAACCAGCACTTAAGTCAATTATAACTACTTGAGAATCATTTAATTTATCATCGTGTAAAGCATATAAAATACAAGATTCTGGAGCGGTATCTACAAATAAATGCAGTGGTTCTGGGCCATTATAAACTATAGAATTATCTGGCAGACGATAACCAATATAAAAATTATATTCCCCAGAAGTATCCGTCAAAAATAACCGATAACCATTGGACATAAAAGATACTTTTTCAGCAATGTCATTCAAATCACCAGTATAAATTGGTAGTTTTAAGCTTAATGGTAACTGTTGATAATGTTGCATTGGTTGTAAGCTGAAAATATCATTGTCCCAACTATTCCATTTTGGTGGTTTAAGCACTTTAATAGAATTACGTTCTGGGTTATCTCTATCTTTATGCTCCACAACTACCAACATATCAGCCGATTTACCTATATCTTCGGGCAGTACTTTGATGGTTATTGATAGTTTTAGTTGTTTAGCTTCTTCAAAAGTTAATATAGCGTGATTAGGATAAGTAAATCTGCCAGTTTCAATTTTAGGAGTGAAAATAGAATCAAACAAATCATGTATACCTAAATGTTTATCAATCAATGAAGCTGTTGGCAGAATTTCAATCTCTTCTTCTGGTTCTTCATACCGAGTGACATTAGGCCCTAATTTTACATCATCTGGTAAGTAGACATTTTTTCCGATAATAACATTTTCTAAATAGCTACCAGCAACAATATTGAGGTTGGTTAATATTGCTGGTTTTTTAGCATCGCCAATGATTTTACCTTTTAAATTACCGCCATTTACCTTCGTTCCAGCAGTTAATTTCACATTAGAAATAGTTCCACCCATGGTAATGTTAATATCACCATCCAAAGTGCCACCAGATAGATTACTACCTGAGAAAGTAAGGTCTTTTTTCGTTCCTTCATTGACTATAGTTTTTTCAAATGGAACTGCTTTAGTACCAAAGTAAAATTGGACACCAGAGCCATACTCAACATTGCCTTCCGAAATTACATTCTTACCGATAATGACATTGCTTAAATAAGTACCATCGGTGATAATTAAGTCTTCTAATATTGCTGGTACATTAGCATTACCAATGATTCTACCACCTAATCTACCACCAGTAATACGAGTATTAGGAGCTAATGATACATCTATTATAATTCCTTCCACTTCACTATTATTAACAATATCTCCAACTAGTTTTCCACCTCTAATTTCAGCACCTAAAAATTCAAAATCAGCTAAAGTACCATCATTCTTTATATAACCGCTAAGAATACCACCGGTAACTTTATTGCCTTTAGTTATTTCAACATTGGCTATCCTACCTTTATTTTTAACATCAGTCTTGATAACCAAATGAGAAACATTGCCTTTTTCTTCAATCAAAATATCTTCAGCGGAATCCCAACCGAAATTACAAGTAGTATTAATCACATTGCCAGCTGAACAAGTTCTATCTTCTACTGATTCAAATTGATTAGTTTCTGTTGGAATTAGGTCAAATTTAGCTTGGCATTTTTTGACTCCAATCATTTTGACATTTCCATTACTAGCACAATCGCCACTCCAACTATTGAAGATTGAATTGGAATTAGGAGTTGCGATTAATAGTACATCAATCCCACTGGAATAGTTATGATAGCAATCAGCTCCACAATTGATTCCAAGTTTGTCAGATATTACCGAACCAGAACCTTCACCAGTCAATTTCACAGTAAGTAAGTAAGTAAAAGAAAAATTAGCCTCATGAACGCCCATATCTACAATTTCAATACCATCAGCATTGCCATCTACCACCCGAGGTTTGCCACCGAAATCAACATTGTCATTAGGAAAGACATCACATGCGGATTTAGCTAAATATTGTGGAACTAAATCGTTATTACCAGCATCAATAGCTTGGGATTGGCGTTGTAAATATATATTATCTTGAGTAAATAGTGGATCAGAAGATTTATTGCCTTTACCTTCCCAACCATGTTTAATGATGGAATAAGTGATTGTAGTAGTGCTGTTTTCTTTGTTAATGATTGGATTTGTATCCCATAAAATACTGTTACTAATCGTTGGAAAACTAGAGAGATTCTCAATTCCACTTTTATTAAATGCTATGGTTGATTGGGATATTATCGGAGAGCTATTTTTGTTTAACATTGCTCCAGCAGATTGAGTAGCATTATTATCAGTCAAAATAAGATGCCCAATCAATGGCCTGCTATTATTATAATTAGCTATACCAGCTCCGTAATTAGCCGTATTTTTGCTTATAATACTATGAGTTATTAATGGGTTACTATTATCATTCAGCATACCAGCACCGAAAAACGTAGAAGTATTTTCAGTTATATGGACTTGTTCCATCGTTGGATTAGAACCGTTCATATTGGCTATACCAGCACCTTGAACTACACCAGTATTTTTTTCTATAAACACGTTGCACATTAACGGACTGCTAGCATTATTGTATATACCACCACCTTCTTGTCCAGCTCTATTATTAGTAAACAAACTAATTTGGATTAGAGGATTACTATCATTAATATTACACAGACCAGCACCATATATAGCATGGTTATTTTCAAACAGTAAATATTGTAAAGTTGGACTAGCATGGTCGTTAAACATACCGCCACCACATTCATCTGCATTACCGTCAGCAATGATTAGACAATTTAGTAAAGTATTTCTATCGACTCCATTAGCAGTTACAACATGTTGACTGTTATCAGAATTATCATTTTTAACCCCAATATCACCACTCATAGTCGTAAGATTTATAGTACAGTTCTGCTGTTCTAATTTAGCTTCATGACCAGCAAAACCACCATAGATTTTTATCCCATTTACTAACTCAAAACTAACATCACGGTCATTATTAGTAGTTGGATAATAAGTTCCTTGAGCTATCCAAATCTGTTTGATATTAGGACAAATATTTCTAGCTGCTTCCAACGCATCCTGTACATCAATAAAAGCATCTTGCCAATTTAATCCACTATCATAGCCAGTAGCTGCATTATTTACATATAAAATTTCCGTTGCTTGCGTACAAGTTGGTTTGACTATTGGTTGCTCAACTATAATTTCTTTTGGCTTAATTGGTTGATTTATCAAGTCGAAATAAGCGATACAAGTTACATTACTAGTTAAAAATACTTCAGCATCGGTACAATCACTATTACCGCCCCAACGTTCAAATATGGAATCAGAATTTGGCGTAGCTGTCAGTTTAACTTTACTACTAGCTTCGTATTCACTTGAACAAGGTTCTTGATTACAATTGATTCCAGCAATATTACTTTCTACTTTGCCAGTACCATCCCCTGAAAAATTTACAGTTAAAGTTAAATTATTTGGCAAAATTATGGTTACATCACCTTCGGGTGAATCACTAATACATTTTAAATTATAAGTTACAGTTGCTTGATTTGGATCATTAGTAACAATATTTAATTGAGCAGTATGACTTCCAACTTTATTTCGATTACATTGTAAAATTATGGTCTGAGAATCATCACTATTATCTGCAATAGTAAATGGAAAATCAGTATCAATTATAGAAAATTCACTACTACCAGTAATTGAAACTGAATTTACTTTTAAATCACTAGTACCAGATTCTGTAATAGTAATTGTTTTAGTACTATTTCTATTCATTAAAGCAGAACCAAAGTTTATAGAATTATCTGGATCAGATACATAAACTGGATAACGAGAATTACCAACACAAGTTAAATCATAAGTTGGTTTTGGGTTAACCGGATCATTGATGGTAAATACTAATTGAGCGGTATAAGTTCCATTGTTAATTGGATTGCATTCCAAAGTTACTGTTTCAGCATCACCACCATCAACAATAGTTAGAGGAAAAGTTGGACTGATTAAAGTAAATTCACTATCTCCAGTGAGAACAGCATCGGTTATTTCTAAATCAGTGTTACCAGATTCAGTAATAGTTATAGTTTCGGTTAGTATGGTGCTATTTTCTAGTATGCTACCAAAATCTATAGTGCTGTCTATATTGGGGTTGGAAGTGTAGACTGGAATTAATTCAGGAGTTCCTGTACAAACTAAAGGATAAGGTAAGTTAGATTTAACTGGATCATTACTATCTATATGCAAAGTAGCAACATGTTCTTTTTCGGCTGAAGGTGTACAACGTATTACTATTTCAAAATCAGCATCCCCATTACCGATAAAGCTTGGCAATGTTTTTAAGTTACCGTTCTGGGTGATACTTTCAATACTAAAATCACTAGCATCAGTACCATCTATAATAGCTGAATATAAGTTAAGTTTAGTGCTACCAAATTCCTTAATTATTAAAATTATTTCCACATAAGTTTGTAATGGAATATTACCAAAATCTATATCTTGATATGGTGGTGGAAAAGAACCAAAAGCTGGACCGATTGCCTCTTCACCAGTACATTCTAAAGGATAACTTATTTTTGGTTGAGCTGGATCATTAGTAGTTAAATTTAATTGAGCTGGATGTATTCCTATAAATACAGGAGAACAGTCAATAACTATATTTTTACTACTGTTACCATTTGATATAGTAAATGGGAAAAAACTTTCATCAATAGCATAATAAGCAGCTTCACTACCAGTTATTGCATCAGCAGCCAAATCTACAAATAAATCTGCATCACCAGCTTCTTTTACTTTTAAATTGTAACTAACTATTTGATTAATTGGTTTATTGCCGACATTTATAGTTCCTCCTGGAGATACAGGACTAGAATCATAACCTGCTACTAAACCAGTACATTCTAAATTATAACTAGGGTTGGGGAAATCGGTGGGATCATTAGTAGCAAAAGTTAAAACTGCTGTTCTAAGTCCTTCAACTGGAGGGAAGCATTCAATAGTAATATCAATGCCAGTATCATCTGGAGTATCAGAAATAGTTATTGGAAATGAATTAGTAATTGCAAATTCACTAGCGTTAGCACCAGTCATAGTGAAAGAAGTAATGGTTAAATCAGCATTGCCTCTTTCTTTAACATTTAAGTCATAAGTTGTTGGAATTACAGGATTACCAGCCGGAATTATAGAATTGGCGGCTACAGTATTACCTACATTAATTGTATTGCCTGGAGCAGGGATAGAATAGTATAAAGGTTCTGAATCTAGATCAGTTCCAGAACAGGATAAATCATAAGTTAAAGGGTTGGGAGTTAAATGGAGATCAGTATGTGGAATTTCTAATGTAGCTGAAAAAGTTCCAAGAGTTGTTGGATTACATGTTATGTCAATATCATAATTAAGCCCAACTTCTAAGGTTAATGATGTTGCTGACGGTGAAAAACTAAACATAGCAGCATTAGCACCAGTAATTGCTATATTTGTTATATCTAAGTCTATATTACCATCATTACCAATATTTAAATTTCTGCTAGTACCTCCTTCACCTGGTTTAGTCAAACCAAATTCTAGGGTTTCTCCTTCTGCAACTGGAGTTGAATTAAAAATAACACCTTCACCAGTACAGTTTAGAATACGTCTAACGGTAAGCATATTTGGATCGTTAGTTGTTATTATTATTTTTGCAGTACGACTACCAACTTGATTTGGAGTACAAGTTACTCCAACTACACCTGTACCACCTCCGGCAGCGAGAGGACTAGCAGGAAATTGAGTAATACTAAAATTATTTGAATTTGAACCACCTTTGCTAAAACTTAAAACTAAATCTGCTCCAGTTCCAGCAGTTATATCAAAGGTTTTTTCTATACTGGTAGTTGTGATTTCAACCTTTCCAAAACTTATAGTACTAGTAGCATTATCACTATATACTCCTCCAAATGCATCACATTCTAATGGATAAGTGATTGTGGTATAGCCAGGAATATTAGTATATAAATTAAAATTTGCGGTTCTAGTACCAATTTGGGTTGGTGTACATTCAATAGTAAAAGTTTTCGTAGTGTTAACTGGAATTTCCATCTCAAAAGCATTAATAATATGATGTGAAGTTAAGGCAAATTCACTTGTATTAGCACCAGTAAAATCAGCTGAATAAATTATAATTTTATCACCTGTACCAGTCAACTCAGCTTGTGTATTACCAGATTCTCCAATATTTACTCCTCCTCCAAAAGTTAGAGGATCAAATGGTGGAGCAGGATTTAAAATTGCTGTTGATTCACGGTTATATTTTATGCACCATTTATTTAAAGCTCCATCAACATTATTGAAAACATTGTTATCACTGACTTCTAATACCCAATTACCAGTAATGTCTCCACCAATGAAATTAGATAATGAGTCATTAGGTGTATAAATAATATTACTTTCATACGCCGGATCAAACAATGTACAATCAGCTTCCAATGACTTAGTGCCATCATCTGCTAGTGTTAAATTAAGAATATTTTTGCCTTCACAACCATCGGCAATGTCATCTATAGCACCAGGATGATCAAGTAAATCTATAATAGTACTATCATGTGTTAAATTAATATTTAGCTCACTAACTTTTTCATGACTAATATCAAGTAGTATTTTTAAATCTGTTATATTACCAACATCACTAATATTTATAGTATCAGTTATACCAGTAGCATTATTATTTGGTATGGTAGTAGGAGTAGTACTACTACAAACTTCAGTTTCTGCATAAATATTTACCGTCAATAAGAGCAGAATTACCACTCTTATAATAGTCTTAATAAACATTTTTAGGCCTCATTTATGGTAGGAATAGATTATGTTCAAAACATGGTTAGCCAACCATATTATTGAATAATTATTGTTGGGGAAATTTTATTCTGATAAATTGCAACCTTAAAAATAATTCTTGGAATTTTAATAGCACAATAATTTTGAGAGTATAATTTAATTTTTTTTAAAACACAATTGTTTAATAAAAATATTACTCAATTTCATGTTTTAAAATTGGTTAATAATCTTAAATTATATTTAATATTTTACTTAAGAAAAACAGATGCGAACTGACTTATACGATATTTTAGAAATTACAGCAAATGCCAGTCAACAAGAAATTAAAGCGGCAATGATAAAATTAAGCAAAAAGTATGCAACCAGAGGACAGATAGATCATTCTGCTCGTTTGCGTTTTAATCAAATTAAAGAAGCATATCAAGTGGTATCTAATCCATATAGGCGAGCTAGTTATGATAATTTTTTACAACAGTATGAAGAGGTTAATAATAATACTAAAATAAATATAGTACTAATAAAAAATAATATTAAACAACAAGTTAGTAAACTATCCTATGTTAATAAAAAAATATGGATATTTATTACATCAGCAAGCATTCTCATTTTACAATTCATAATAAAACAATTGATTGCAAAATGGCAATCTATTAAAATGATTAGCTTTATTACTTGGAAAATAGGTAAACATAAAGCCTGGCAGACATGGAGAGCATCAAAACTATGGTTTTTTATTACAATACGTGCTTTCCAAAAACTGCAAGCTGGCGAACAATTAACTTTTAAGGGTTGGAGAACTCTAAAAATTAGAGATTCTTCAATGTATATTCGTAGAGCTCTTATAACTAGTGAGAAAATTATTTATCAAGCTTATCCGCATTGGCTATTTTATCTTGATCTGATCGGTTTAGGTTTTTTTCTTATTTGTAGTTATTTATTATTAAATGAACCAATTTTTATTCAACAAAATATTCCCGAACTTTTATTATGGATTCCATGGTTATCAACTGAATATTTAAAAATTTCGGTATGGAACTTAGGTTTAGGAACTTTAATATTTATTGGAGTTATGGTTATTTGGGAAGCGTTTATTGATAATAAAACTACAGAATTGGTAATAACTTCTAATAGAATATTGCATAAAACTGGTTTATTAAGCCGTACTGTAATTGAATTAAAATTGATAAAATTTGAAAGTATAATAGTTAAACAAAGTCTTGCAGGAAGAATTTTTAATTATGGCACAATAACAATCACTGGTATGAGTAGAATGCAAACTACAGTACCTCATATTGTAGCTCCATTAAAATTTAAAAAGCAACTGTGGCAAATTCTGGAACAAGAAAAAATTTATAATTCCTATTGAGCCGATATTGCCAAAATATGAAAACTTTGGGGAATAGGATATATTAATTCTTAATTAGACCTCTAGCAAAAATAAAAAACTATTTGAAGAGATGGTGAAGATTATCAAAGAAAATTTACGCATTTTTGGTTGTCCACCAGCTGTGATCTGCGAAGATAAATTACTTATGACATTAATGTATTTTGGTAAATATCGTACAGAATTTCATAATTTTTCGCATACTTTAAAGTACGTTTTAATTGCTACTATTTATAATATTGAACTTAAAAATTAATAAATAAGAATTGAACTTGTATAACAAGATATTGAGATACTTAAATTATTATATAACCACTAAATGATAGATGAATACGGTCAATTTTCCTTCCATTTGAATTATTGGAGTTCAACTGATGTGAACCTTGATACTCATATTATGGTGCGGAAACTTCATAGTGATCCATAGCTTTATATAGAAAGAAAACCTAGTTATCATGAACAAAAAAACTGATCTATTAAAAACTATTTCTCCAATAAGAGAAGAACTTTTGTTGGGTGTAATAAAAACAAAAAATATAAAGGAATATTGTCAATTCATGTTTTCCTTGCTGGCATCTGTTTTAAAATTTGATAAAGCCTGTTTAAACTTTTGTAATTTAAAAGTTACTATTTGAAAATATCAAAATTCATTATTACTAGCTTTTGTTTTTACACCATTTTTAATACGGTGGCCATGATTAAAACTATACTCAACATTGTGTTTAATAAAGGAACAAAATAATGCTTTTTTCAGAAAAACAAATAGAGAGAGTCCGTGACGAAATTGATAATTGTTTAGATAGTAAAAATCCTTTTGAAAAGTTAGTGGAAATATTAGAACCATTTGGTGTTAATGGTGTTTTTATTGGGTACGCAAATTTTCAACCACCATTTAAAAATGATAATCTTACACTTAAAGAGGCTTCTAAAAAAAATTTCGCTCAATTAAAAAAACAACCAATCATAATCAAAGAAGCGAGAGGTGGATATATTGGTTCAAAGTTTGGTAAAGATGAAACCTCTCATTATTTAAATAATATACTTCCGTATGATTATGCAAGTATCAAAAAAGCCTATTCAGTTACTAAAGATACTAGTTTATTTATAGCACATGAGAATGAATTGATTCTCGGTTCTAAAGCATATAAACATTTTTATGCTCCAAATCAGGTAAAAGATTTTTTTACGTTTATTATGCCTTTAGATACCAAAAGGGAATTAGTTGCTTGGTTCACACTAGAAAAATTTAAAGATTTTTTTTCTGCAAAAGAAAGTATGCAATTAATAACTTTATTCAAAACGTATGGTTTAGGAAGGATTATAAAAAGAGCTTTACTACAAGGAAGTGAGATTAATTTTTTAGGAAGCGGTTTTACTCCTAAAGAGTGGGAGTTATTAACCTATCTTGCAAAATGTAATAATATTCCAAAAAAAATAAATGTGGCAAAATATTTCAATCGTAGTTCAAGAGCTATTGAAGTACGATTACTTAAAATATTAGAAAATGGCTTACCAACGCCAGAAAAGACTGGTTTAATGAGAACAGTCCATACACTTGTTTATAACAAACCTATGATAAATTGGTTTGATACGCATGTAATTCGACCAGAAGGTGATACTTTTTTTATTAATAATTAAGCATTTGTATTTTTTTAAAATTAATTTACTAAAATTGTGAATAAACCATATTTTTTTATTGATAGTTAAATTATACTAAAATTAAAATCTACGATATTAATTAATGTTTCGAAGATTTTTTAGGTAAGCATCTTATTTTGGATGTGATTTTAATCTTTTTAAGTAGAGGGTTAAGTTATGAGTAGAATTTCTTTGCAACACTGTGAATTAAAGGAGGATTTATTATGAAATTTATAGTAATATTTATCAGTTGTATTTTCGCCGGAATTACTTATGCTGGCGATAGTTATACCTATGATGAGCTTAATCGTCTCATTGCTGTTACTAATTATGAAACAGCCCAGATTACTCGTTATACATATGATGCTGGTGGTAATATGCTAACTAGTATAACAGTTGATTTACCTAAGTATGATCTTGGCATTTATACCAAAGATGAAGTTGGCAATCCACTTACTGGAGTTGCAGTAACTATCAATAATCAAACTATTGTTAGTGATGAAAATGGTTATTTACAACTGACTGATTTATTAGCCGATACTTATATGTTAATCGCTAATAAAAATTTACATAATTTTACTGCCCAAGAAATTATTGTTGGGGAAAATAGTGAAATTGATGTTGTTTCAGATGGTTTGACTAAATGTCAGCTTTATGCTGTGCATGACCGTAATAAGGCAGATTCTCAATTTCTTACTATGAATTTTGATGGATTAGGTAAATTTGATATTCAGTTACTTGGTTCTCTGTATGAAAATCATGATATTGAGGCTATGGATGCTCATCCACAAACTGGTCAGATTTTTGTTACTGCTGGTGATGATGGTGGTAATCCCGGTCGTTTATATTTGCTCAATGCTCAAATTGGCGGTTTAACTGTGGTAGGTGATACTGGTTTTAATGAAATTAATGGTTTGTCATTTACTCCGGATGGGGTTTTATGGGGAGCTGCTGAAACTGATGGGTTAATTCAGATTGATCCAGTGACTGCGATTAGTAGTTTGATTATTCCTTATGCTGGAAAAGTTGAAGATATTAGTTGGGATAATGCAGGTAAAGTACTTTATGCAATTCAGGACAAAAAGTTAGTAGCTTATAACAGTCAAGCTGAGAAATTCACTATTGATTGTCCATTGCCAAATGGTGAAATTGAGGCATTGGAAATGTTGCCGGATAATCGTTTATTATTGGGAATTCACGATGATGAAAATTTTAGTATTTATGCGTTGGATGTTGATTCTTGTGAAATCGAGATAGGTAAGATTAATCCTTCGACTGATATATATAAACCGATTGATATTGAGGGAATAGCTTGGCCAGAAGTTTGTTTTTAAGGGCTTAAATCGACATTAATTTATTATGAAAATAGCCAAAGAACAGTTAAAACAAGAAATAGACTATTTGGATGATCAATATTTGGAATTAATTTATAACATTTTGCGTCAATTTCCTCATGTGTCCAATACTTCACAATTTATGGATAAACCAGTTAATAAATTGCTTGATGTATTGATAACACTTGAAGAAATTAATGATAAATTTCCTGATATAGATATAAATTTGTTGCCATTAGACGATATAATATTATGAATTATAAATATTTATTAGACATTAGTATCATATCTGATTTAGTTAGACATCCGGCTGGTTTGGTATTTCAGCGAATTAGTGAAATTGGAGATGAAAAAATTTGTACTAGTATCGTTGTTGCTTGTGAATTAAGTTTTGGTGTTAAAAAGAGTGGTTCAACAAGATTGGCTAATCAATTAGATAAAATATTGGATGCTATTGATATATTGGCTTTAGATGTATCTTGTGAAACTTATTATGCGAAAATTCGCTATCATTTAGAGCAAGCTGGTTTACCAATCGGACCAAATGATTTACTGATAGCTGCTCATGCTTTAACACTTAATTTAATTATTGTTACTGCTAATGTGAGGGAGTTTTCTCGTGTTCCTGATTTGAAGGTTGAAAATTGGTTAGAAGTTGGAACGAGTTAATAGGATATAAAAACTTAGGAACGTTCAAAAAAATGTTAATTTATTGTATTTAATGATTTTAAATTCACATATTTATGTGAGGAGATAATTTCAATGTTTAGAATTAAAATATTTAGTGCATTCACTATAACATGATTAAAACTATTCAATAATCATTAGGTATCTTTAATAATGTTGAATTTCAAACAAAAATACTATGTAGAGCGTATTCAAGAACTTATAACAGAAGGTGAAACCCTTGCAAACAATCCACAACTCTCAAAAGAAGGTTATAAAATCATTGGCGACAATGCTAAACGAATTGAATGGTTAAGCAAAGTCGAAAATATTATTGAGACCACTTTTGGTAAAAACAGCTCTCAATTTAGGCTAAATGAAGAACTTTTCGGTGGCAAGACTCATTTGCCAACGCAAATCAATAAAATTGTGGGGTTATTAAAGGCAGGGTTGAGCGACTTAGAAGGCGGTTATTTATTTAGTCAAGAATTCTTAATTGCTGGAGAAATTTTTGCCGATGTTTTAGAACAAGCTAAATACTTCCATAGCCTGAAACACAAAGATGTTGCTGCTATGTTAGGCAGAACTGTTTTAGAAGATGGACTGAAAAGAATGGCACGTAAAGCCAATTTGAACGACAAACCAGTACCTGCTAAATTAAATGAAAAACTTTGTGAAAAAGGGCTATATAAAGAACATCTACGACGTTCAATTTCAGCTTGGATTAAGATTGGAAATTCGGCAGCACATGGCGACTTTAATGATTATGATAATAATCATGTAAAAAACATGCTTGAAGGAATTGAGCATTTCTTAGAAAGTGAATTTAGAGGAAACTCATGACAGGACACCAATATTTAGTCGGTGTGTTAGAAGAACAACGGCTAACGGATATGGACTTAGAACCATTAAGAAATACTCGTGATCAGATTATAAGAGATTTAAGCTCAATTCATCAATATGACCCCCGTATTTATTATGGCGGTTCATACGGCAAAAAAACGATGATTAAGGACTCTTTTGATCTTGATATTATCATCTACTTTCCACAGACTGACAGACGCTCACTAAGGGACATGTATGAATCTGTATATTATTCCCTGAAGCAAGCGGGCTATAGTATTGAGAAACAACGAGTTGCGTTAACATTACAACTATCAAGACAATTTCATGTTGACGTTGTCACTGGACAAGCAAAGGATGAAGACTTCTACTACGCCGATTTGTACAACATTGCCGATGATATTCGGATGCGAACTAGCCTAAAAATGCATATTGATGATGCCCGTCGTGTGAAAGACACCATCAAGCTGATGAAGTTGTGGATACGAAAGCATTCATTAGGAATGCATAAATTTGCTATGGAGCAAGTGGTCATCAGTGCTTTGAGAGACAAGGATGAAAGGGACTTAGAGATGTCTTTTCAAACGGTTTTACAATACCTGAAAAGTAGCATTCTTAATGTCAAATTGGTTGATTCTGCTAATTCCAATAACCATATCCAAATCTTGGAAACGCAACGTTATAAAATAGCACAGGCAGCAGATAGTTCTTATAGAGCAGAAAATTGGGGAGATATTATTTGATGAATAGAATTAGTGGATACTCTTCTGCATCTATCTAATATTTTAAATCAACTTTCCCACCCGAACTATCTATTATTGTTACTAAATGCCAATAGGATTAGTCAAACTGATCATGCTGGGCAAATCACCCGATTTAAATATAATGCTCAACAACAACTAGTAAAAGTTATTTTGCCTAAAGGTGCAACAACGATTTATACCTATCAATTGGGACAGCTCATTACTATCACTAATGCTAAAGGTAAAAAGCAAACTTTTGGTTATGATAAAGCTGGGCGAATGATAAGTATGAAGGATGAAAACGGCAAAACTACCAGTCTAACTTATGATCCATTGGATCGTATTGCGTCTATCACTGACCCACTTAATCGTACAGTTGAAATGACTCTTATGATAGCCGGAATAATTTGGTGGCGTTTAAGGATGTGAATGGTAAAGTAACTCAACGTATTTTTGATGATAATGGTATGTTGCGGACGGTTATTGATGCGTTAAATCGGCAAACTCATTATGAATATGATGGTGAAGACCAATTAATTAAACTGGTTGATGCGAGTAATAATATCACTATAATTCAACGAGATTTAATGGGACAAGTGGTTAAAATAACTTCGCCTAGTGGTAAGGAAAAGCAATGGGTTTATGATTCAGTTGGTAATGTACTTAAAATTGTTGATGAGTTGGGGCAGGTAGTTGAAATTGCTTATAATAACTTAAGTAAACCAATTAAGGTCACTGATGCCGATGGTTTAGCAACTAGCTTGACTTATGATAAGTTGGGGCGGGTGATTGAGACTATAAATGCTTTGGGTTTTATACAACGCCAAACTTTTGATTTAAACGGTAATGTACTGACCATGCAAGATATGAATGGTAATATTACTAGCTATAATTATGATATTTATAGTAATTTAACCAGTGTCAAGGATGCGTTGGGCAATGTCACCAAGTATCAATATGATAAGTTGGATAGATTGCAGGCAGTTATTGATGCTAATGGTCATAAAACTCGATTGAAATATGATAACAAAGGTCGATTAGTTACTTTGATTAATCCACTGAATAATAAGCAAAAACGTAATTATGATGCGGTGGATAGATTGGTGAAAATTACTGATGCGTTGGGTCATGTGGTGCAAACTAAGTATGATAATGTTGATAATCCAATCCAAGTAACAGATGCGTTAGGACGGGTAACTGGATTTAGTTATGATGCTGTTGATCAGGTGATTGCTAGTATTGATGCGTTAAATGGTCGTAGTTCTCAAGCTTTTGATAAAGATGGTCAGCGGACAGAGTTGGTTGATCCGAATGATAATAAGACTCAATTTGAATTTGATGATAAAGGTCGTTTGGTGGCAAATGTTGTGAGTAGTGGTGGGCGACAAATTAATGGTTATAATGCCAGAGATTTGTTGACGGAAATGACTAATGCTCGTGGTCAAATGCGGAAAATTAACTATGATTCTGTTGGGCGTATTGTGGAAATCACTGATGTTGATGGTACGATTACTTATAGTTATGATGCGAATGGTAATGTATTGACTGTCACTGATGCAAATGGTGTGATTCAGCGTAAGTTTGATGCTTTAAATCGGGTGGTTAAATATACTGATAGCCAAGGTAATATTATTCAATATGCTTATGATAAAGTTGGAAATTTAGCCGCTATTACTTATCCAGATGGGAAACAAGTTCATTATGGTTATGATAAAGCTAATCAGATGGTTAAAGTTGTTGATTGGGCTGGACGGGAAACTATTTATGAGTGGAATGCCAATGGTCAGTTAGTACGAGAGTTTCGGCCAAATGGTACGGTGCTGACACGTAGTTATGATCGGGCTGGGCAATTAGTGCGGCAAGTGGATGTTGCAGCTAGTGGTGAGGTGATTGCTGATTTTACTTTTCGTTATGATGCGGTGGGTAATATCGTTGATGAGAAACCGACTCTCAAGCCACCTGTAGTTGATGCGACATTGACTTATATGGCTGCAAATCGTTTGGCTAGTTTTAATGGTGCAGCAATTGAGTTTGATGCAGATGGTAATATGATTCGTGGGCCGTTAGATAGTACTATGCAAACATTTCAGTTTGATTCTCGCAATCGGTTGAGTCAAGTTGCGGATACGGTTTATCATTATGATGCGGAAAATAATCGAGTTGCGGTTGGAAGTCAGGGTAATGTTACTCAATTTGTACTAAATCCACAGGCGGTTTTGAGTCAGGTATTGGTTAAGACAGATGCTACTGGTTCTACTTTTTATGTGTATGGTTTGGGTTTAATTGGGGAGGAAACTGGTGGTAGTTATCAGGCTTATCATTATGATTTGCGTGGTAGTACGGTTGCTTTGACGGATATTTCTGGGGTTGTGGTTGAGCGGTTTGAATATTCGGCTTTTGCTCAGTTGGTGAGTGGTGATTTGTCGGCAACTCCATTTTTGTATAATGGGCGTGATGGGGTGATGTCGGATGCTAATGGTTTGTATCATATGCGAGCTAGGTTTTATAGTCCAGAGCTTCGGCGGTTTATTAATCAGGATGTGTTGGTGATGGGCAGAGTTTGAATCGGTATGCTTATGTTACTGGGAATCCGGTTTCTTTTGTTGATCCGTTTGGGTTGTATCTTTTGTATACTGGACTCACATATGGATATCAAATGTATCAGAACCAACAAGTATCAGAACCGTATGGTGGATATTCAACATTTGGAGGAATATATAGAAACTCTATGGGAAGAAATGCAACATATCCATACCCTACAAAGAGACCATCATATCAAGAACCAATGCCTACACCCCATAGACCCAATATTTTTAGAGATTCTATGGGAAGATATGCAACACCACAATACCTTGATAATGGCTATCAGACATATACAAACCAAGAAATAGAGCCGCTGTACAGTGGAAATGAAATATCTAATAAAGGGTTTTACAGAAATTCTAAAGGAAGAACATACCCACTTCAAACTCCTTTATACCAAAATTATAATGGTTACAAGACATCTAATAGGACTTCATATAGAGATTCTATGGGAAGAAATGCAACGTTATAATCAATGTGATTATGAGTTATAAAAAGCTAAATTTAGGCCAGGTGAGTAAACATCTTTTTATTTGCCCACCATTCAATTGTCTGAACATGATAACACTTGTCTGAATCAGGATTTACAGGATTAAAGGATTTTCAGGATTAATTGTCTGAATCAGGATTTACAGGATTAAAGGATTTTCAGGATAACACCCAATATTTAAATTTTGAAGTTAATACAGTGAATCCTAAAATCCCGTGAATCCTGATTCAGACAAGATAGTACAACGAATTAGCGAAATAAACGAATACAACATAACCGCATTTAATTCGATTATTTCGCTAATTCGTTGTACTCGATTTATCCTGTTACTGTTATTACTGTTATTGTTGTTTCGGGAATGGAGCGAAGCGTATTTCCCGAAACTATACTGTCACAAAATTATGAAATGGAAAAACTATTATCAACCAAATAGCATTTATGGGAAAGCACGTTATGCTGTGTGGAAGGAACAGGCTCTTTGTGAAGGATGGAATGTTTCGGGAAATACGCTTCGCTCCATTCCCGAAACAACAGTAAAGGTTTTATCCTAAAATCCTGTGAATTCTGATTCAGACAAATTTAACAACAATCAGTTCCATTAAAAATTATGATTAAAAATAATACTTTACATTCACAAATCAATCAGGGTATTTCAATACAAATATCACCTGAACAAATTATTAATGCTGTCAAAACCCTAGATAAAGAACAACAAGAAAGCTTAATCGAAGATTTACTTGCCACAATAAGTCCACAATACCTAAACAGTATTAAAAAAGCACGGACTGATTATAAAATAGGAAAAATACATTCGCATGATGATGTATTCGATAATACATGAAATACGAATTTGTTTATACTGATACAGCGTTTAAAGATATTCGCAAATTGGATAAAATAACTAAACAACGTATTAAAAATACATTGGAACGCTATCAAGATAATCCATTGCATTATGCTCGAAAATTAACAAATACTGAATGTGGCGAATATCGTTTTCGGGTAGGAGATTATCGCATTGTTTTTGATTTAGACGATTATAAAATAATTATTTTACGTATTGGGCATAGAAAAAATATTTATCAAAACCTGAATTAATTAAATTTTTAGTTTATGTAACTATTCAACATTCAATTGTCTGAATCAGGATTTACAAGATTAAAGGATTTTCAGGATTAACTTCAAAACCAACCGTTAGTTAAAGATTCATCCTGTAAATCCAAAAATCCTGTGAATCCTGATTCAGACATTAAAAGATTTTCCGTTTGTATCCTTCCCCATCTCATCCTAAAATAAGAGTGGTGGTTCTACTTCACTAAATCAGGAAATGTTATAATAAAAATTTACCAATCAATATAAACTTATAAAATGACAGAATTTCAACAACATTATAATGGTAATTTTACTAGCACTTTACGCTGGCATCAATTAGATGAACTTTGGGAAAAAGTCATTGCAGAACCTGAAGGATGGTATGTTTATCATACAAGAGAAAAACCACCTATTGATCCAGCAGACAAGAATACATTACAAGAATTTGTCCAAAAAGTTGATAAATTATTGCATGAAGAGCATAAATATGATTATTGTGGAATTGTCTATGCTGATAATAAAGCAACTCCAACCATGATTAAAATATTTGATCCAAAAAATCTTGGAGTCGTATGTGGAGTTGGTAAGTCATCTATTCTGCCACGTTGGATATTAACTCGTATTGTTCCAGAAATCATTGAAACCGAAGTTAAAACTAAGACAAAATATAAACGCTGGCTACCTTTTTGGGACTGATAATGCCGAGAATTACTAAGAAATTATTTACTGATTTAGCCATATGGATGATAGGATTCGGTCTGTTAAATGGGGCAATGTTTCCATTTTTTGCTTATATGTTAGGCATGGAATCTGAACAAGTTTTTACTATAACGTTTTGGACTGCAACTATCACGGCTGGTTTGGTAGCAGGAATAATTAATTATACTTTAGCAATGTTAGTAGTTAGGCCACGTTTAAAAATCTTAGCTAAACATATGCACATTGTTAAAAGTACAATTAGTGATGCCAATTTTACTGGAAATTGGTCAAGTTGCTCACAAGATATTTGTCGAATTGAAGCTGATTCTGATGATGAAATAGGAGAAAGTGCTAGAGCTTTTAATAATTTAGTCGAAGCATTATTTCAGGCACATAAAATAGAAACTGCGGTTAATGATTTTTCCAAAACCTTATCCAGTCAATTAGAATTAGATATTTTATCCAGACAAGCTCTTGATTTATTTTTACAATACACAGATGCTATGGCAGGAGCTGTTTTAATAGAATCTGCTGGCGAATTAATTATTGTAGCCCATCATGGAATTAATGATTCTAAATTATTAGCCAAAAGTGATTATATACGCAAGGCGTTGCGTACACTTAAATGTCAACGAGTAGAATTTCCAGAAAACATACAAATTGAAGCCGTATTAGCAAATTTTACTCCTAGAGAAGTTATTGTAATTCCATTAGAATTCAAAAATATTCCACTAGGGGTAATAGTTTTAGCTGCTAATAAAATTTTTGATAAAGATGTCACTCGTTTATTACAATTATTCCGTCATAGTTTTGGTTTAGCCCTTAATAATGCCTTAGCTCATAGCAATTTACAACGGATTGCAGCTCTTGACGTGTTAACAGGTGCTTATAATCGACGATTTGGGCTTGCCAGATTAAAAGAAGAATTTAATCGTGCTATACGGTCTGATACTGCTCTGGGAGTAATTATGATGGATATTGATCATTTTAAATCTGTTAATGATACCTATGGACATTTAGTTGGAGATAGAGTATTAAGTCAAATAGCTGAGTCAACTTACCGAGCTTTGCGAGAAGGTGATTTAATGGTGCGTTATGGTGGGGAAGAATTTTTAATTATTTTACCTGGAGCTTCTTGTGCCAATAGTGTTCAATTAGCTGAAAGGGTACGACGTATAATTGCCGAAACTACGGTTAAAGATGGAGAACAATATATTAATTTTACTGCCAGTTTAGGAATTACATCTTTCCCAGAAGACAATGTTGAAGGTGAATTAGAATTAGTAAAACATGCTGATAATGCTCTTTATACAGCTAAAAATCAAGGTCGGAATCAAGTTGTATTAGTACAAAATTAAATTTCTTGCAAAACTAAAAATATAAGATATAAATAAATTTAGTTTTAAAATAATTGTTATTGTGATACTTATTTTTGCCATCATATTTAATTAGTTCCAAATCTTACCACATTAATATTGACCGATTTCTACAAATGAATATTCCTAAATTAAGTATTGTATTCCTTAATTATAACCGGATTACCGAAACCCGTTATACAATTAATCAATTGTTTAGCCTAGTAGAACAAAGACAAGATGTTGAAGTAATTGCTATTGATAATAATTCTAACGATGGTACTGGAGATTTCTTAAAAACTCAAGAAAATTGGGTAAAAGTAATAAATATGCCATCCAACGAAGGTATTGCTGGTTATAACGAAGGTTTTAAACAAGCTAAAGGTGATTATATTTTAGTGCTAGATGATGATTCTCATCCGCTAGATAATGTAACGTTAGATCGTATTATCCAATGTCTTGATACTCGTCCTGATGTTGGTATAGTCGCTTGTCAAATTGAATCTGTAAAAGGTGAACTAACTTATACTTGGCATTTACCTAAAAACAATGTTCCCGGCCCTTCTATGGCATTTGTTGGCTGTGGATTTGCAATTCGACGTTCATTATTTGAAAAAATTGGTTGGTATCCAGCTGATTTTTTCTTATACCAAAATGAAATGGAAGTTGCAATTCAAGTCATGCGACATAATTATAAAATTCACTATGATCCTTGTTGTCGAGTGGTACACCGTCAATCCCCACAAGGACGTACTAGCTGGCGGCAAGTCTATTATCCAACCCGCAATACTATTTGGCTAATTCGTCGTTACTTCCCTTTTCCAATTGCTGCTTATTTGATCACTTCCAGGTTATTTTTTGGCCTAATTCGAGCTTTACAATCATTAGAGTTCACCTGTTATTATAAAGCTGTCACCGATGCTTTGTATACTCCTATAAAGCCACAAATTTTATCTCCGGCTCAACGTAAAGAATTAACCACATTTTGGCGACAAAATAGCATTTTCCATCATATTATTAAACGCTTATGAATATTTTAATTATTATTGTAACTTGGAATAAAAAAAACTATGTATTGGACTTGTTAAAATCGATCACAACACTGGAACATTCTAATTATTCTATAGATATCTTAGTTATAGACAATGCTAGTGAAGATAAAACTGCTGAAGCTATAACTACTAATTACCCACAAGTAAATCTAATTTGTAATCCAGAAAATATCGGTGGTACTGGTGGATTTAATACAGGTTTAAAATGGGCTTTTGCTAAAGATGATTATCAATATTTATGGCTATTAGATAATGATGTGTTAGTGCATAAACAAGCTTTAATTGAATTGGTAAATATACTAGAAAAAAATCCAGATATTGCGATAGCTGGTTCTACAATGTTGCAATTGGATTATCCTTGGCGAGTTAATGAGATGGGAGCTTTTATAGATAGAATTACTGGTAAATTAATCTTAAATCGACATTTAGAAACTATACCAAATTGGCGAGATTATTCTGCCTCAGAATTACTGAATCAAGAAGCTGATCTGACTAAACATTTAACTCATTGCCAACCGTATATGGATGTAGAATATGTTGCAGCAGCTTCATTATTGATTAATGCTAAAATTGCTAAACAAGCTGGAATTTGGCGAGATTATTTTATTCATTTTGATGATGTGGAATGGTGTTTACGCATAGCAGATATGGGATATAGAGTAGTAGTATCAGCTAAATCATTAATTTGGCATTTGTCCGCTATCGCTAAAATTCCAACTTGGATTTTATATTATGATAATCGTAATGTATTAGATTTACTAAAAAATCATGGTGCAACATCGACAGATTTAAAAAAACTCCAAGGTTATATTCTAAAAAAAGCTGCTTATTATCATATTATTGGTAAACCAGATTTGGCTCAGTTACACTACGATGCAGTAGATGATTTTAATAATAAATATTACGGTAAAAAAGATATAAAATTAACTCATAGTTATCAGAATAATAATGAAATTAGCCAAATTTTTATGGATACTAAGTTTAAACGGATTCTAGTATCATGGCCAGTAAATATTCATGCAATGGGAATCCAAGAAATTATAGTAAAAGCTCAAATTAAACGCCCAGAATTACAAATTGATTGGATACCTTTACCAACTGGTAAAACATTACCTCAAGTGCCACGAGTTAGATTTGTCAAACCGATGCCAAAATTAATATTTAACCGGTTATTAAATTATTGGCAACTGCGAGGCAATTATGATTTAGTAATCCAATCTGACTATCAACCTTCATTATTTTTATCTTGGTTAAAAGCTGATTTATTATTTGTAAATGATGAAACTTTTTGTCTGCGACCTCAGCCTAAATTGGCTAATGTACTGAAAGCAATATGGCGATATTTTAAAGGTAAAATATGAATTTTGTAAGTGATTTTTTTTTACATAGCACGTTTGCAGCTATAGTTGCTATCATATTATTTACTATTCCTGGCTTAGGTGTATTACGTTTATTAGGCTTAATGAATCGTAGATACTTATTGAGTACATTTTTAGTAGCACCAGCATTAGGATTATGTACTTATGGGCCATTTTCTTTAGCTATTACAACATTAATTGGCTATTCCACTATTAATTTAATAATTACTTGGTTATTGTTTCATGGAATAATATTAGCTTGGAAGAACCAAAATTCAACTATATCATTTTGTGAAATTTCTAATAAATATAGCTTACTATTGTTAATTGGAATGGCTTTATGGGCAGTGATACCAACGATAAACATTTTTCCAGCTTTATATCAAGATGGATTATTTGTTAATGATCGAATTTTTGATCATGCTAAAGTTGCATTAGTTGATGCTATAGCTCGTGAGGGAATGTTACCGATTAATCCATATTATGCACCTAACGGTGAAACAATTCCATTAATATATTATTATACTTGGCATTTTTTAGCTTCCCAAATTAAATTAATAGCTAATGTTACTGGTTGGCAAGCAGAAGTAGCTTTTAACTGGTTTACTGGTTTTGCAACTATTAGTTTTCTATCAGCATTAGCAATTCGTATAACCAAGCGAGCTATTACTGGTATATTATTGTTATTATTCGCATTAGTTGGACCAACTTCTGATTTATTATCTTTGTTATTAGGGCCACGTTGGGAATATTTAGTTGGTTATCCACCAGTACATGGTTTAGAAGTTTTATGGTTACAAATGGGCTGGGTTCCACAACATGTATTTTCCGCTTTAGCGCTTGTTGTTTTGCTTTTTATAGTAAACCAAGTTCTTATTAGTAAAACTTTTCAAGCTAGATATGCAATTGTAGCTGGACTTTGTGCTGCAGCAGCATTTGGTAGTTCGACTTGGGTTGGTGGAATTGGTTTTGTATTTGTATTACCATTTGTAATAGGAACGGCATTTTGGTTACGTTTACCTAGTTTTAATTATTTTAATACGTTAAAAATTGGGCTACTAGCTATTTTTATTTGTGTATTATTTGCATTACCATTACTTATTTCTCAAGCTTCAGGCCCTTCCTTAACTGAATCAGAATTACCATTTGGATTAGGGTTATACATAGCCACTAGATTAATTAGCAAAGATTCATTTTTAGGTTATATTGCCCATATTATATTATTTTGGTTACAATTTTTACCATTAAATTTGGGAATAACATTCATATTAGGTAGTTTGGCTATGATAAGTTATTCTTCTTCAAAATTAGAAAAACGTACTTTTCAAGCTTTAAGTATCGGAGCAACTTTTGGTTTTTTACTTATAACTCAATTTGTCCAAAGTACTTTTTGGAATAATACATTTGGCTGGCGAACAGTATTAGTTCCAGTAATGTTATTGATGGTATGGAGTGCAATTATGTTAACCGAACTAATTACTGATCATTCGATGACACAATGGCAACCTAGAGTTTTTTTAGAACGTTGGCGACCTATGTTATTTACGATAGTGGTTATAGGTTTAACCATAGGAATTTTAAGTTCATTACGTTTATGGCAATGGCCCGATCCTTCTTATAATCCACCTAATGCAGAAGTTCTGGCTCAACATCAAGGTTTTTTACTACAACAAGAAGCTTGGGCTAAAGTTAGAGAATATGCTGGGACTAAAGATAAAGTGCAAGCTAATCCAGATGGTTATGCTGATTTAACTCCTTGGCCAGCAACTTTACCTTATGCTTTATTTGCAGATCGAGCAACAGCTTATGCAAATCCGGAATATGCAACTGTATTTGCTTATCGTTACGACCAGACAGAAAGAGAACAACAGTATCATTTAATCCAAAATATATTTTCTGATCATCCTAACATAGAATCTATTCGTATAGCACATGATGTTTTAAAGATTAAAGTTCTATTAGTCGATAAATTTGATAGAGTTTGGGATAATGATGCAATTGAGAAGTCTGGTTTATATGATCTGGTATATAAAACGATAGATTTTAAGATTTACGTTACAAAATAATTTTATTAGAAACTTATACAATGAAACAATTAATAACTTTAATTACTTTACTATTAAGCAGTTTAAATATCTATGCGAACTGTGATTTCTTGCAGGATGCTAAGTCAAATTATTATAATCCTAAACCGTTATCTGATGATGTTGAATTACCTATGCCATGTGATTTAAAAATGGTATTTCGGAAAATTATAGTTCCTGGGCAAAATTTTTGGGGTGATGAAAAACGGATTATTAAAATTGGTGATAGTTCTGGAGATATGTTTGAAATACCTCTAAAAGCTTCTATAAATGGTTCATTTTACGATTCTAAGCAATGGGCAAATTACTTAGGTAAATATGAAGTTACCAAAGCCCAGTTTATTGCTGTCATGGGAATTGAAACATTTAAAGCTGAAGTAACTTTCTCTAGTGCAGATAAAACCAAAAAATTTGATAACGCAATCTCCAATTTAGCAGAACCAGTTTCTGAAATAAGTTGGCCTATATTTCAAAAGTTTATTCATAAATATAATCTTTGGTTATTTAAAAATCATCCATCTACTTTACCAAAACATTTTGAAGCAAAAGGTTCTCATTATAATCAAATTCCAGGATTTCTGCGTTTACCAACTGAATTAGAATGGGAATATGCAGCTCGAGGTGGTATTAACAATGGTAATTTGGTAGCAGAATTTGATAATAAATTACCTTTCAATCCAAATAAAATAAATAGATATGCTTGGTATCTTAAAAATGCTAAACATAACTTAAAACGGATTGGTCTTAAAAAACCTAATCAACAAGGTTTATATGATATATTTGGTAATGTGCAGGAATTAACTGCTAACTTATTTTTACCAGAACATTGGTTGGGTAAACCAGGTGGATTAGTTGCGAGAGGTGGTGATTCAGGCACTGAAGCAAACCAATTTCGTTCCTCATTACGCAAAGAAGTAGAAATTTATAATTGGGATACTGATAGTAAAAAAATGGAAATTCGACGTTCTTATGCTACTGGAATCAGATTGGCTATTGGTTCTAATATTATAGTAAATAGAGATAGTTATGCCAATTTACAACAAGAACATCAACAATATATCAATAAGATTCGAGCTAAATTGCCAGTTTCTACTACGTTAGCTAACACTCCTGCTGCTGCTGGGGCTGCTTCTAGTTTACAACAAGCTACTGGTACTATTGGTAAATTGGAACAGGAAAATGAGCAACTTATTATAAAGTTAAAAAAATATCAAAATATTACTGCAACTAGGCAACAAGTGCAAGATAGCAATAAAAAATTAATCAATAGATTACGAGAAGTAACCAATGAATTAAAAACTATCAATACTCAAATTGCTCAAGCTGAACAAAAATTAGATTTAAGTTTAACTGAGGGAGCTAAAAGTAAAGTTCAGGATGCTTGGGTGTATGGAGTATTAATGGGTCAAGAAATTATTCGGATAACAATTTTAAATAAAAGTTTGGTAAAATTAGATGAGCTTGCTAAAATATCAACTAGATATCAGGCAAAAGTTTTTAAAACCAAAGATAAGATAGTTGAACGAGAGAAATATCTTGGGGAACTTTTTGCCTCTTATGTTGAAAAGATACAAAAATTAAGTGGTTATGATAAACGTTATGTTAAAATTGCTGTTAATAGTATTAAACAACGTAAACAAACCACTCGTTCTAAAATAGTCTTACCCTTGTTAGAACGGCATATTCGTGATTATAATTTACGAATTAATTTTGATAAATGGTTGCAAGAATTTAAATTAGCTTTTTAATAAAGAGAAAATAATTATGCTAAAAATACAACAAGTTTTACTTATACTGATGGCAGTTTTTTTGCTATCTTGTACTGAAATGCCTACTTCTATGGGTGATCTAGCTCAAAATGAGGCTTTACAAGGTGGAGCTTTAGGTGGATTGCTTTGTGGTGGAGCTGCTAAGTTAGCTGGTTTAAATCGGCAACAGATTATAATAGCCACAGCTGGTTGTGCTGGGATTGGTGCTATTGTTGGCCAACAAATGCGAGATCGTCGGAAGGGATATGCTTCAGAAGAGGCGTTTTTTGATGGTGAAATAAAAGCAGCTCAACAGTTTAATTCAGATCAAGTTACTTATAAAAATAAATTAGTTGCTGAAGTAAATACCCTAAAAATTGAAAATAAGAAATTGGTTGCATTACAAAAAGAAACCAAAGCTTCAGGAAAAGTATTAACTAAACATAGAACTGCGATTAGCAATAAACAGAAAACGGTTAAAACTGAAACTCGTAAAATGCAGGAAGAACTTAAATTTCAAGAGGCATTGTATACTAAGATTAAAGCAACTGATAATTCTCCACGTTTAGCTAAATTGCAAAAAGAAGTAAAAAAGCTGAAAGAAGCTATTGTTGTTGTAGAAAATCAACAGTCACAGTTAGCAGAACTTGATGATAATTTGAGTATTTAACATTTTAACAAAGTTTGCTGGGATTCTACCCAGCTTACTTTTAATTAATTATCAATTTTTCACAATGAAGAAAAAAAAAGGATTTACTCTATTAGAAGTATTAATATCAATGACAATTGTTAGCATGGCTTTGGGAACTATTTTTGGTTTATTAGCCAGTAGCAAACGATTAGCTTTTAAAGCAACTGATGATATTGAACGAACAATTTTTTTGCGTTCTGCTCTAAATGCTTCTCAAATTCTGGAAGAACCTGAATATCCGGAATTACCAGCCCGCTATAAAAAATCTTTAAACATAGAAAATGGGGATTTTTTAGAAAAACCAGAGCAACAAACTCGTCCTATGAAACTGGCTTTAGAATCATATACTTTATATGATAATGAAAAAGATATAGAATTAATTACCGTTCGTTTAGTTTTAATGGATACCGCAAAATAATGCAAGTAAAAAATACTGGTTTTACCTTATTGGAATTATTGATAGCTTTAACTTTGTCAACTATGGTTATTTTATTATTGGCAATGGGGATGAGTATTGTTCTTAACGAATGGGAAAGGTCTGGTAATAGATTAGAAAGTAGCTTAGATAAGGTGTTAATTTTATTGAATATTGAGCGGGCATTAGAAGGTGCTTATCCACATACTTATTTTGATAAAGATGATAATAAGAGATATATTTTTTTTGAAGGTGAAGAAGAAAATATAAGTTGGGTATCAACTGTATCACCAGGACGACACCCTGGATTACAAATTTGGCAATTATCTCCAAGTGATGAAAATGATTGGGTACAAATTAAAGTCATTCCGGCTTTTGCTGGTGATCCAACTGAACGTTTAGAAGCTGAACCAGAATCAGTAACTATATTAGAAGGTTATACAGCAAAATTTGAATATTTATATAAAGATGAAAAACTAGATGATGAAACAAAGTGGCTGGATAAATGGTCAGCGAAAAAATTACAATCCTTACCTAGTGCAGTACGAGTAAGTTTGGAAGCTGATGGAGATACAGAAGAAGATTCTTTAGAAATAGTTGCTGTAATTCAAGCAAATCAACACCAGTCAATTAGACGGGTTAAACCTTAATTTATGGCGTTTTCCATATAGCAAAATATAGTAAAGATATAATATTCCAAAGCTAATAAAGAGTAAAGTGAATATTATCCTTTACTTATGAATTTTATATATAGAATTTCTCGATTTAGTAAACACCAACGACCCCTTGTTCCCTCATAACGTTAGAAGGGGAGGTATACAAACAGTAAATGCTATATATACTTAAATGTGAATTAAGAGCTAAAAAATTATTTTAAAAATCATATAATTAAAAATTGTAACTTCAGTAGATTTTTAACGTGCATTTTTTAACTCATTGTTT
>JASFYV010000021.1:0-10106 GCA_045046925.1 Candidatus Marithrix sp.
AAAGTATAAAAAAAAGCCTTGGTTACCCAAAGCTTTTTGTGCCCAGAACAAGAATCGAACTTGCACCCCCTTGCGAAGACATGGCCCTCAACCATGCGCTGATAATCTGCGTATTAAGTCTAACACGCCAACTGATACACTTTTCACTTTAACGAAATTGAGATGGAAAATGGAGAAATTTCTCCACTATTTCTCCACAATGAAAATTAAATATTATCTAAACGCAACTACAAATGAATCAACTCTGAGAGTTTCTGTTTACAAAGACAAAACTCGCCAATTCAAAACCAGCACCAAGTATTCAATTCAGAAGAAGTATTGGGATCAGAAGAATCAAAGAGTTAGGAAAAGTATGGATGGATATGAACAATTCAATACTGTACTAAACGAATTAAAGCAAGACATATCAAAACAGATTAACTTGCAAATTATTGAAAAACAAGCCTGGAATATCTTAAAACGCAATATCCAACTCTATATCAAGACTGGAAACCTTGAATCAAAAAAGACAGAACTAATTACATGTTTAATCGATAGTTTCATATCCGACCGTCGCAATGAATATAAGTACGAAACCACTAGAAAATATCAAATTCTTAAAACTCTAATTATTAAATATCAATCAAAATATAAGGTTGTATTAAGCACATCAAATCTGGATTATACGATCACTGATTCATTTCGAAAATATGTACTATTTGATCGCAATAATAGAAATGATACAGCGTACAGGATGATAGCTTCACTAAAATGTGTATTAAGATGGGCAATTCAGAACGATTACAAAATCGATGATTCAACTTTAAAAGTAAACCAGCCAGTAAAATCTAAATATGAAATAGTAACTTTATCAGAATCAGAAATAGAAGCTATTGCAACTGTTAAACTATCACCAGAGCAAGAAAGAGTTCGTGATTGTTTCCTTTTTCAGATTTACACAGGTCAACGGTTCTCAGATATGCAGCAATTAGCACCTGAACAAGTTAAAAATCACCTCTGGGTATTTCGTTCAGTGAAAACCGAAAAGTTAATGCATATTCCATTTGTAGGATGGACAGCAGAGGCTGAAGATATCGCTAAGAAATACAATTATCGTTTCCCACAATATTCCTCACAATATTTTAATCGGGCACTAAAGTTGATTTGTAAAAATGCTGGTATTGATACCCAAGTCCAGTTAACCAGATATCAGGGAAGTCGGAAGATCATCATAGATAAACCAAAGTACAAGCTTATCTCATCGCATACCGGAAGGAGAACAGCAGTAAGCCTACTATTAGCTAAAGGAGTACCGCCCACGGTAGTCATGAAACTTACCGGTCATTCTGATATCAGAACAATGATGAAGTATGAACGAACCACCACTGAGCTATTGGAACAAGCTTTACTGAAAATCTAATTTGTAAATTTTTTTGGGTATTCCGAAAACGTACCAGTACATACAAAACCGCCCCCTGTCGATCACTCAAGGAAAGAAAAATAATATATAGCCTTCGTTCCAGAGATAAATTGGAAAAGTGAATTTAACTTCACTCTGTAGAAAAATACTCAACTCCAATTCCTTTTTTGAAAGCAGCGACATCCGAAGCTCCTGAATTAGTTTTAAAGTGGAAGTAGCTCCGCAGTATGCATGGATAACGTAATTTTTCATAGTATTCCTAATATACCCATATGCCACACATGCATACTGTGAGCAATTCCTTTTTAATATCTAACCAGGAGCGCCGAGCCTAAATAAATCCAATACGGCATTGGTATAACCAAATGAACCAATATGACAGCATTACTTACTTTGATGAAGGTATAGAGGAGCAATCGCAGCGGTGGCTCAGTATATTTGATGAAACTCTTAATGACCAGTTTTGGAATGGGTATGCAGAAGAAATTAAAAGTAGCAATCCTAAGTACTATGAACGAGAATTTTGGTATTTCCTATCGTTATACGGAGAGCTCCAATAGTATATCGTAAAAAACAGTGTATAAATATTTAGTATTAATGATAATCAAGTACATGCTAATATAATTCAAAAGTACTGTATACCAAATAAATAACATATTTAAATACACCCTATGGTGTTCTTAACCTATATATAATAGCGTATAATCGCAAAGGGGTGTAGTTTTTAGTATATGCCCCCTGACTTAATGTATGCATCATACGTATCAATAACTTGTGTTATCCTATAACTAGTAACTCTCTTACCCATATTCTGATCTACCTTACTGCCCTTAATCAGTTTAAGATGATAGCTATATATCTTTTCAGCTAAGACTGTTGGCAATTGTCGCGTGGTTATCAGATTGCTATGTATCTCTGCTATCCATTCAGCTTTAGTCTTGTTCTTATCTTTGTTATTACTACCATCCAGATTAGCTTTAAGCATCACAAGCACCTTCTTATCAATTATCCGTTTATACTTTGGGTATATGGTCAGGTAGTAAGTCAGCGCTCTAAATGCTTTGGTTATACTCTGATTTTTTATTACATCTGTATCTAATACGTCACAAAGTAGATTTTCATCCTTATTCCTGTCTACATATGCTTTAGAAGCAACCATCATTCTTAATATACTTACATTTGATTTATTGATAGTGCTTAAAGCTTTAATCATAGATTCCTTTCGGGTTATAGGTATGTGTAACTTATTACTCTTTTTTGCTTTACGTAAATTCGCATATGAATTATTAACTAGTTCTTCGATTTCGGTAATTGTCATAGCTGTATCGTAATACTCAATCAAGCTTATAAAATCATTATGGTTGGTTTGAACGACGCCAGGTATTACAGTATTTCTGAATTCTTTCTGTTCTTCTCTTTCTTCCTTATCGATTAACGTATGAATTTTATCTGTAATTGTGCCATCAAATATTATTTTCAAGGTAGGATCCTGCTTCTGGACTATCTTTAATACATTTCTTCCATGTAACTTTCTGAGTTTACCATATACAGCATTAGCATACTTTGTCCTATTTAAAATATAGCCCTTTCCATTAGTACGTTTTGAATAGAACTGCTCCTGACCCGCTGGTATGTTGAATTTGTTCGGAACTATAGTATCGGTGATGTCCTTAAGTTTGTTATTCAGAAATCCAACATACTCATATCTTTCATCGTCATCATCCCAATCATCTTCTTCGCCATAGTTATAATGTAGATATACGTACTCGTTCTTATAATTCCTACATCTGCCAATATACTGTTGGAATCCTATTGGGTCGAACCTTCCGAAAAGAAACTGAAAATCAAGGTCGTCATTATTAATGTTAATCCCTGCTTGAACTACTTTGTTCATTATGGCTACATTGACATAGGAGGGTAATTCGTGGTTACTTATAAGATATTCCCACAATTCGGATTCTTCATTGTCTCTAGTATCTGCATTCAGTACCCTAACATCAAGCTTTGGGTTAAATTTTTCAATAGCATCTCTAATATTGTATTGATCTTCTATTACCTCTGTCCATATTACACCTTTGTTCATTTCCGATTCTCGAATCAGATAAGCTATCACTTTGGGGATTCTCCGTTCAACTAAATGATATATTTCTTTAGTAGGTATACCAGTTGTGGAGATTTTAATTTCCATATCCATTTTAAATAGGTAATTTAATACCCAAGATGAAGCAGTTGCGCTTAACCCAATTACAGGGACTCCTGCTTCTAGAATAGCATTTACAGTATGATCAAAGCTATCTCTAGTATCTGTTAGGAAAGCATGGGACTCATCAATAATTACAACTGTTTTGCTAATGTCTACTTTATCATTCTCAATTAATTTCCATGCACTATCGATAGTCGAAAGGAACGGACCAGGCCATTTTGCTTCAAATGTGCCTTCCCATTCTTCAAGCTCCTCTGCTTTTTTGCTGTTATATATAAAAGGAGTACTATCGTAATTGGCAAAATTCTTATAAAGCTGACTTGTTATACTAATAAGAGGCTCAAGCACAATAAACTGATACTCGTCCTTGTATTTATCAATTAGCTTTAGAGCATATGTAGTCTTTCCTGAACCAACTGGAGATGTAATGTGAATTTTTTGATTATTTGAGATGGCACTAGCAATGTATTTATCAAGATTGTCTTCAATTTCTTCAAGTGAGGTTTTAATATCTATTTCTATCTCTGTCATTATAATAAATATCGTTAGTGAGCTATAAAAATACATAGATTTAATAGTATATCACATCACATTCCTTCTTTTATTTTCACAAATCATAACAAAGTTGCAAGGGCTCAAGTTTAGCAGATTCAAAATAACCCTGACTGACAAATTGGAGATGTGAATTGCTAACTTTAAAAGCATAAAAATAATTACAACAATCAAACATGAAATTGCCCATTACAATGCCCTAGGATGACCTAAATCTTAGATGTAACGAACTTTGATTTCGAAAACGACTAATGTACCCAAAAGGTTGATTAAGGCGTTTAAAAACGTTTATAATGCTTAATGACAATTGTTAATGTATTAACGAAAGTATGTGATTGCAAGAATAGAACTGAAGAATTAGAAGATTTAGCAGGGAATATCGAGTTCCTCAATCCTTGACGCAAAAATCACGCCTGATTGAAAAGTAATCACAAGTATGAACACTTATCACCGTGCCGGCTGTTGAAATAACAGATCAGTCATGATTTTATGCTAGTCATCGTCTTTCGATCACCCACAGCTATACCATATTATTAAAGAGCTTGAAAAAAGCACTTCCATAATCTGCCGCTGCTTATTGCTAAGCTCACCTAGCGTCTCCCTCGGACTGCGCTTGATACCATTATTGAGCCACGCAAGAGCCAACGCAAACCAATAATATCACCAAGCTTGCGTTTCCAACGATGCTGCATGCTGATTCCTTCGTAATCGCTGCATCCAGCTTCCTCGATCAATTCGCTATGCGGTGAGCGGGTTCTAGATGATTCGTATTGTTGTTATGGTGCGTGCCGCACTTTATTTAATGATTTTCTTTGGTTTTACTTGGATTTCAACTCAGTTCTTTATTTGTTGTTATGGCCTGGTATTTATACTTATTTTCTTTTCTTTTTGGTTAATCGTATATTAAATATTCTCTTAATAATTTTTAAACACCAATTTAACCATAATTTTATCCTAAGAACTTTAATTCTAAAGAACTCTTTTGTCCTTTTGTTTAAGTTAGAATCTTTTGGGTATAAATGGAAAATTATTGATATCAATATTGATATAGCAAATAGAATCAATGCAATCGATGTTGCTTCTTTACTTGAACGAATAATTTCATCAAGTGTATATTTCGTAGACCTTTTATTTTCTTCAACGATTAAATTATTAGTATTTCGAATAAAATCATACCCATAACTGAATTGCATTTGAGTTTTTGGTGGGCTTCCATAAAACTTCAAATCATCAAAGTAATTAACATCACTAACAAAATAACCCTGATATAAAATCCTGTTGTTTTGAACTTGATTTTGTTTAGTTAATGAAGCACCAAATGAATTGTAGATGTCATTCATTGGAGTAGGTAGGTCTCTAGATGGGAAAGGTAAATTAGGGAAGAATCCAGTAAAGTTATAGCTACTATCAATATTTAATTTGCAATAAAAATCAACTCCATATAAATTATAAAAATCAATGATGCGTCTTTTATATCTATTCTGGTTTTTAACAATTAAAATGAAATGTATGGTGTTATTAAAAAGTGTATCATAAAGACTAGTTAAATGGGCGCTATTGTTATTCTTGTTTATTCTCCAGCCAGGGGCACTTATATCAACTATGGAAATGTCTTGATTTTTTACTCCAAAAGGGTCAATATAAATATTTATTTCTTCCCCTTTTAATGCAGCTTCAAAATTATATCCTCTTTTAGGTAAATAAGTTATTTTTATTGCTTCAAATAAAATATTCTTCTCGGAATCTATATGTGAGTTAATTTCAATAGAACTTACTAATGGGGGTTCATTCTGTTTATTTACAAATGCAATCTGATATTTAATATAACTTTTGCTAGTATCTCGGTGTACTTTTCTTATAAAGTTATTTAAGTCGCTTCTATATTGATGAAAAGCAATAGAATCTATATATCTATTTTTATCTGTTGCATTTGCAACTAAGAGATTAAGAGATAATATTAAAATCAAAAAATACTTCATGTTTTCTTTCAATCTTATTGGTCATTTATACTTGGCCATAACGGTTTGCAGCTATGACACGTAGCCGATTTGTACAATGTATGTTCTAAATATTTCCATGGTTAAAATTACAATAAACTTTCTTAATGAAGCACAGAACCGGCTATGTGGTATTAGGTGCTGTTAGCAACTGGGCGTTGTTGTCTTTACTGCAGTGCTGGTAAGCTTAATGACAAGTTTTATAACAAAAGTTGCTTATTCAAAATCATCATTCCCAGTTGGTACGCGATACAAAATCATATCAATTGGGGGGTTAATATTATCAAGGGTAAGGAAAAAAAACAGTCAAAAAACACACATATCCAATCTTTCATTTTGTATTTATTTGCGATACTTTATGCTTATGGTAATTAATTCACAATAACTTTCTTTGATATGCAATTCAGTTTGTTCTTACCTTTTTCCGTTGCATACAAACGAATTAAATAAATACCTCGATGTAAGTCCACTGGAGCATTCCATCTGATCTTTTCAGTACCTATATTCAATTTATTTATAACAGGCTGATCAATGAGTTGACCGGCAATATTGTAAACAGATATTGATATATAAGTTGGTTTTTTGGTAATTATCTCAAACTCTGAAAAATCATTCATGGGATTTGGGAAAATATTAAACTCGATATTGCTGGTTTTTATTATATCAGCAAAACCACTACCTTTTGGTCGTAGAACCATAGCACGACTATAAATTACTTCTTGTGGTGATGGGCCAACATTGGTTGAAGTATCTATATATGCCCGGAATCCCATAAATGCCAGATCCCCATAATTAATCCCCATCAAGTTATTAGCAGTATCTTGAGGGACAATAAAAACATTTGTATCGTTAGGTATCGTATCACGAGTAAATTTATATGTATAGAAATAATCAGCAACTAAAGTATCTGCAAAATATTTCCGGGCAGTTTTTTCATATTGATTATTTTTTATTCCACCAAATCCGGCATACAATATATCACGATAACAACTAACATTAGTGTAAACTGCTTTGCCTGTTTTTGTATGATTTACTCCGTAAACTACGATTATATCGTCTTCATAAAAATTGAATGATTCGGTTCTGATATATAAAGCATCACGAACTTCGCCAAGTACGTTTGCTGTTTGCTGTATCGCCTGATATCCCTCCATTAACCATACACTTGGGTAAAGAAATGAAATATCATAATCTGAATTATATTCATTAAAAAGTGCTTGTTCAAAATATTCAAAGTTTTCATTCAGATAAAACTCATTAATTCCAGAGATACGTGACGTGAGAGCCGGGGTAGAAAGAAAAATCGGGATGTTTGGGGTTTCAGGGGTTACTCTTAATACTTCGAGTGTTGGATTGTTAACATATGCTGTTCCTGCAGAGTCATTTTCGAAAATTGAAACACGATGCAAAAAGTTACCCTGATCAGCATCTTGTGAAAAACCAAATCTGTATATGTCGGCAGGAATTATATCAAAATATATATTGCTATCTGGTATACTTGTGTTTTCTAAAATAAGTTGTTTGGAACGATAAGCTATATTACTGTCGGCTACCGAAATTATTGCGAAATTGCGCTCAAACATCTCACTGAGTGGAATATCTTCATTCATTGAGTAACAGCTTGTAGCATCACCCAAACTTGCATAAATCTTTTTAATTGTTATGTTTGGGGTGCTAAAATAACGACCTGTTAAATAACTGCGGAAACTAAAATATTTACATTTGGGCGGGGTTCGGCCAATAACAATTATTGCCTCATCATTTCTTATATTATAAACCGTTGGGGCACTTAAAAGTGAGTCGTAATTAGATGCAGGAGGCATGTTAATAATTATATAAGAAAACCCGGCGTTATTACCATTGCAATCGGGAGCATAACCGGCATTACAAATTGTTATGGCATTTGTAAGATCAATACCTGCTTGCCTTACGAGATATCCATTGTCTTGCAAGCTTTTGGCTAAGGCTGATGCTTCGGGAATTATGCAGCCAATGGTATCAGGCGGATCAATTATAACTCTGAGGACATGAGATGTTTCATCGAAAAAAATAGTATCGTCCAATACTTTCGATAAAAAATTAATTGGGGCAAATTGCAGTAGGGTTCCACCATAATCAATTTTTTGGGAGGGGGGCAGCATTTCCAGAGGTTTAGATTTATAAAAGCCGGTAGTCATGTTATCTCTTGCATACGAAATAATTTTACCATACTGGGTTGCAAATCCGGTATTAGAAAAATCATTCGAAATAGGATAAAACTCTCCACCGGTTGCTTCCATTAAATGTTTTACGTCAGTAGAGTAGTTTCCATTCTGTTTAACACAAAGAATTGAATCTGTCTGCTGAATTCCATTTATTTCCAACGGACTATTAAAAATTAGAGTATCCTGAGCTTGAATTGTTACTAAACTAGCTACGATTAGAATTGATGTTAATGAAAATAACTTTTTCATATGAATTCTTGTTTTAGAATATAGTAAATATATTTATTAAAATCTATGCCGCCTTGTTGCTAACTACTGTATAAAGTTAATATTACCTTTATTTTTCCATTACCTACATGCCAATTGTAACTATATAACACCATATGGGCGTGTAAAGCACACCTTTTGTATTTAATGTTTAAATAAAATCCAGCGGTAATAGTTTATTGAGTTACGTTAGCAACTCCAAATATAAACAAAATTATTAACATCACTAAATGAGAGTGTTGTATCAGTTATTCCAATTTTGTCTCATGTCCATTTGTCCTACCTTCTATAAACACTAAGGACAAACCGGAGTGAATCGCTTGTGCTGCTTATGTATCAAGGCGTGTAGAGGTAGTGGGTTAAATTGCACGTGAGAATACCGTTGAAAACATCGTATGTTGGGTTTGTGGTATATGGTAATACCAAATCGATCGTAGAAGCATGTATGCGTGCTATGTAAAGAAATTTTGTTTAAAAACGCTCATTATATGCGCTCTACGTAATGTATAAATATCGTATTATACGTACATATATTACACTTATACGACTGTATATCTGCGTAATAACACTTATAAAGTGACACTAGTTCTAGTCATGCGGTACTTATACGGTGAGTGACTAGAAGTGCACGTAGATTTAAGCGTAAAATCTCTTTATAATGCCCTCGTGATGTTAGTGTAATGCTATTGCTACAAAATGCAGTATCGTAGTTATTTGATTCTATTACACCTACTACCTATGCTCAGTATTAACTTATACAAATCTACTCGAGATGATCACTGTACACTTTCTCCATCAGATCGGTTTTAATTATTCGTAATGCTGCATGTGAGAAAGCATCACCATGATTTTACTACTTACCCCAGAGTGCACGTTTTTTGCTTAGCCTTAATAAGATGTACGGGAATGAGACTTAATCTTCGATCTATAGGTTCAGATTCGAGTCAAGTACTGCTGTATAAGTTAAATAATTGAATAAAATGTATCGTACTAAGCTGTAACAAGGCCTAAAAGTGATACTACCACATCTAAAGTTAAGTTTATATCGCTTCCTATTCCAAAATCTCAAGCAAAAGTAATCCGCAATCGTAAAAGTAAAGGTCTTGTAAATGCTGATGCTTGCAAATTTCGTCGGAATCAGCAACCTTGACTATTCCTCTTGCTAAGATTGATAGACTGCTACGACTTTGTAATGAGATATATTGGTCTTATAAATAATTATTAACTTTGTAACACAATTAAATCGATGTTTAACCAGGAGTATTTCTCCATTATTTCTCCACTTTCGTTCTTTCTTTAAGTTTATCTTTAAGTGACAGCAAGCCGATAGGTGCCAAAATAAAAGCCTCTACGCTAATCTACTAACGTAAAGGCTTACTTTTTAGTTGTGCCCAGAACAAGAATCGAACTTGCACCCCCTTGCGAAGACATGGCCCTCAACCATGCGCGTCTACCATTTCCGCCACCTGGGCAATTTTAGAAGT
>JASFYV010000022.1:0-10170 GCA_045046925.1 Candidatus Marithrix sp.
TAATCAGTATATTATTAACAAGTATAACTAATGCTCAACTGATAATTGAAAATTCTCGATTAATAATTGATTCGGAAAATGTTTTAAGAGCAACAATTTCTTTCAATACCAACAAACCAACTGAAGCACTTATAGTTTTGTATAGTGATGAACATACAATTACTGTGCGATCTACCCAAGGTTTAACAGATCAACATCAAGTTGAAATTATTGGCCTACATCCTCAAGAAAAGTATACTACAACTATTGCTGTCGTTGATATAAAAGGTGATACAGCATATGACCATTCATTACAATTACAAACTACTAAATTACCTGATGATTTTCCATCGATGCGAGTTACATTAAGTAATCCAGACAAAATGCAGCCAGGAATTACTTTCTTTGATGTTAAACGTTGGCTTCCAGTCAGAAATAGTAAATGGGGAAAGATTATTGCAGTTGATGAACATGGTAAAGTTGTTTGGTATCATGAAGAAAAATTTCGAGTAAGAGCTGTAAATCAAATGCAAAATAAAAATTTGATCTATCTTGCTGATGATAATGGCAGAATTATTGAACTTGACATGTTGGGTAATAAAAAAAATGTTTGGTCTTCTAAAGAATTAATTCCTCCTATTGAAGAAAAATTTCACCATGATGCGATTGAAATGTCTACTGGAAATTTATTAGCTTTAAGTAGAGAAACTAAAACAATTGATGGCTATACTGATAAAAATGGTCAGCAAATAACAAAAAATATTAGAAGTGATGTTGTTGTAGAATTTACTAAAGAAGGTGAAGTGGTAAATCAATGGAAGATTCTTGATATGTTAGACCCACATAGAATAAAATATGAGAATCTTTCTCTAGAAAAAAGCATAGATTGGACACATGGAAATTCGGTTTTTTATGATGAAAGAGATAACAGTATTACTGTTTCTTTTCGCCATCAAGATTGGATTATTAATTTTGATAGAGCTACTGGCAAACTTTTGTGGAAATTTGGTGAAGACGGTGATTTTGTAATGAAAGGAGATGGTGAATGGCCATTTCATCAACATTCAGCAAAGATTTTAGATGATGGTAGTTTACTTATGTATGACAATGGTAATAATCGTTCTGGAATAAAAGGTTCTAACAATTTTTACAGTCGAGCTGTCCAATATAAATTAGATACTTCAGACAGTAATGCACTATCTACTACTCAACTTTGGGAATTTCGAGATACTGAAAAATATTACAGTCCATTTTTGTGTGAAACAGATCAATTGGCTAATGGTAACTTCTTAATAACTGATGGTGGAAGAGTTGATAGTCCAGAGTTAAATATTGAACATGTAGAAAATAAAAAATGGGCTCGTATTGTGGAAGTTACCAATGACAATCCAGCTGAAAAAGTTTTTGAATTAATTATTAGGGAAGATGATACTGATGTTGGTTATGCAGTGTATCGCTCTGAAAAATTAGCAAATTTAGTTCTAGCAAACCTGAGTACAAACTTGAGTTTTACAAATTCTAAACAAATTCCTACCAATATGGAATTGACTGAATTATTACCAACTATTGATAATGAAATTAACCAACCTTCTAGTGTTGATTTGTCTATTAATATTTTTGCAGATAAAAAAATAAGCTTATTGGAAACCATAAATAAACTGCCAACATTAGATTCACAAAGTTTACTATTGAATCAAGATTTAAAACAAGGTTATCTAAAAGTAGATATTGAAAATACACGATTTACAGCACAACCTTGGAAAGTTATTCAAACTAAAGATAGCTCTATTGTGCAATTAGATACCGATCAAACTGTACAATTTATTACGCCTAATGGTATAAAAATTATTGCTCAACCAGCAGTACAGGATTTTGATGCTTTAAAAACTGCTTTGCTTAAATTTGATCTGAAAGAACCTACTATAAAACTCAATGGTAATATAAAAATTGTTACTTCTGATACAATTTGGTATAGTGCGAGACCAGATATAAGATCATTAGAAATAGATATAAATTCTGAAATTGGTTTATTTGTTACCACATTACCAGTTTTTTTAGTATTTGCAGATAATGATAGTAAAAAACGTCAACAATTTTTTTATCCAGCTCCAGCAGATATAAAAGCATTACAATTTGCTGCACAACAAGTAGAATTTGAGCAAGGATTATTAACTTTCCAATGGCTAAATAAAGATTATCAAGGCATGTTGGATTATGAAATACTGCAAGGTGATATAATTGAAGAATTACAAGTACTTCCTATCCTTGATAAAAATCAGAATGAATCAGTCGATTACTTGTTGCATTATCCTAATGGCGCAATTCAGAAATTATTTGGATTGAACTAATAAATGATAGGTTCAATAAGCAGAAAATTACCATGAATGAAATTGACATACTATTCATGACTACCCTAATTTTAACGAAAGTTTTAGATTAAATTACCATAATATGCCAGAACTTACTCTACCAATAACAGGAATGACCTGTACGAACTGTTCTAATACAGTTGAACGTAATTTAAAAAAAATGCCTGGTATTACAGAAGTTAACGTAAATTATGCTTCTGAACAGGTAACTTGTTCTTTTGATGCTAAATTATTACAAGTCAAAGATATTATTACCAAAATAGAAGCTATCGGTTATGCTGTGCCAATTACTAAAATTGAATTAGCTATCACTGGAATGATGTGTGCTAATTGTGTTGGTACAGTGGAACGAACTTTATTGAAAAAAACTCCTGGAATTATTACTGCTAATGTTAATTTTGCAACTGAAACAGCCGTTATAGAATATTTACCAAATCAAACCAATCCCAATAATATTAGCAATACAATTAAACAAGCTGGTTATGGAGTTGCTACGACCAATATAGAAGAAACTAAATCTAATGAAGTAATTGAGCAAACTTATAAGTTTTGGTTAGGAGTAGCTTTCACCTTACCTTTATTTTTGCTTAGTATGGGACGAGATTTTAATTTATTAGGTGCTTGGAGTCATGCTAGTTATGTTAATTGGCTGATGTTTTTGCTGGCTGTACCAGTGCAATTTTATGTAGGTTGGGATTATTACGTTGGTTCGTGGAAATCTCTGAAAAACCGAGCTGCTAATATGGATGTATTAGTTGCAATGGGGTCATCAGTAGCATTTTTTTATAGCGTAGCTGTGTTATTAAATACCAGTTTGGGTGAACATGTTTATTTTGAAACTGCTGCCATGATCATCACCTTGATAAAACTAGGTAAATTACTAGAAGTTAAAGCCAAAAGTAAAACTGGTACAGCTATTAAAAAATTGATTGGGTTACAGGTTAAAACAGCTAAAGTGATTCGTAATGAGGTGGAAAATGATATTCCGATTGAATCAGTTATGGTTGGTGATATTATTATCGTACGACCTGGAGAAAAAATACCAGTTGATGGCAAAGTGATTGAAGGCAGTTCCTCAGTTGATGAAAGTATGTTGACAGGAGAAAGCTTACCAATTCAAAAACAAGCTGATGATACAGTTATTGGAGCTACTCTGAATCAGCAAGGTTTGTTAAAAATTGTTGCAACTAAAGTTGGTTCTGAAACTGCTCTGGCTCAAATTATTCGATTAGTCCAAGAAGCCCAAGGAAGCAAAGCTCCAATTCAACATTTAGCTGATAAAGTAGCTAGTATTTTTGTGCCGATTATTATTGGGATTGCTATTATCACCTTATTAATCTGGTGGTTAGGAGTTGGAACTGATTTTACTACGGCAATGATTAGAATGGTAGCTGTTTTAGTAATCGCTTGTCCATGTGCTTTGGGATTAGCCACTCCGACTGCAATTATGGTTGGAACTGGCAAAGGAGCAGAACAAGGGATTTTATTTAAAAATAGTGAAGCTCTTGAGCGAGCCCATAAACTGAAAACTATTGTCCTAGATAAAACTGGTACTATTACTAATGGCAAGCCAACAGTGACAGATATTATTACGTTAGCCCAGTTAGCAGAAACTGAAATTTTACGATTAGCAGCCTCAGCCGAACGTGGCAGCGAACATCCACTTGGTGAAGCGATTGTACAAGCAGCTCGCATCAAACAGCTTTCCTTGACAGAACCACAACAGTTTACTGCAATCAGTGGTCAAGGTATTGTAGCGACGATAGAAGGTAAAAAAATATCAGTAAGTAAATTGCTTGATATGCAAGATAGTCTTACAAATATAGTAAATAAGCTACAAAATGAAGCTAAAACTGTAATGCAAGTTGTTGTGGATGATAAATTAGTAGGTTTAATTGCAGTATCCGATACAGTGAAAGCAAGCTCACAAGAAGCTATTGCCACAATGCAAAATTTGGGTTTACAAGTAATAATGTTAACTGGTGACAATAAAGCTACTGCAATGGCGATTGCCAAACAAGTAGGAATTACTCAAGTAATAGCCGAAGTTTTACCAGAACAAAAGAGCCAAACGATAAAACAGTTACAAAGTGAAGGCTTAGTGGCAATGGTTGGAGATGGAATCAATGATGCTCCTGCATTAGCTCAAGCTGATGTGGGGATTGCTATTGGTACTGGTACAGATGTAGCGATGGAAACGGCTGATATTACTTTAATGCGAGGAGATTTGCGTTCTGTATCCGAAACAATTATCCTCAGTAAAGCAACTATGCGAATCATTAAACAAAATTTATTCTGGGCATTTGGTTATAATGTATTATTGATTCCAATCGCAATGGGTGTGTTATATCCTTTCACTGCTGTACCAATAATGTTACGTTCTTTACATCCAGCTTTAGCAGCAGCAGCTATGGCATTTAGCAGTGTTTCGGTAGTTACCAATAGTTTACGTTTACGTCGATTTAATTCTTAATTCTTAATTCTTAATTCTTAATTCTTAATTCTTAATTCTTAATTAAATTCAAAATAGTATCAATCACTTGTATTACTATAATATATTAAATTAGGAAAAGTTAGAATTAGTTAGATAGGTTTAAGTATGCTAGAATCATTGCCAAATCAGCTTTCAACAGATTTATCATTAAAAATAACCACAAATGCTAAAATTTTAAAATGTCCCAACCAACTAAAATTAATATACCGGAAATTGTTGTAGAAATAAATAACTTATGCACTCAATTTGGTGATACAGTTATCCATGATAAATTGAACTTACAAATTCATCGAGGTGAAATTATAGCAATAATTGGTGATAGTGGGGTTGGTAAATCAATGTTAATACATGAAATAATTCTATTGGAACAACCGGTAGCTGGTTCTATTAAAGTATTTGGCATTGAAGTATTAAATTTAAATGAGAAACGTTCATTATGGTTGCGTCGCCATTGTGGAATGATGTTTCAAAATGGTGCTTTATTTAGTTCTTTGACTGTTGCTGAAAATATAGCTGTCCCATTGCGTGAACATACTCATTTAAGTAAACGTTTAATTGAAGAAATTGTTCATTTTAAAATTGCGTTGGTTGGGTTGCCGATCAATGCTAGACATAAATACCCAGATCAGTTAAGTGGGGGAATGACAAAGCGAGTTGCAGTGGCTAGAGCCTTGGCTTTAGACCCAGAAATATTATTTTTAGATGAGCCAACTGCTGGATTAGACCCTTCTGGAGCTGGAGCTTTTGATGAACTTATCGTAAAATTAACCGAATCATTAGGTTTAACTGTAGTGGTTGTCACTCATGATTTGGATTTATTGTGGGAAGTTACTGATCGGGTTGCAGTATTAGCAAATAAACAAGTTTCTGCTATTGCTCCAATGCGAGAATTAATTAAACTTGAACATACTTGGATTCAAAATTATTTTCAAGGTTCACGTGGGCGAGCCGCACAACAGTCATAAAAGATATATAGTAATTCGTAACTACCTACTAAAGAACAAAAGTATATCGAAAAAAAGATAGAAATGATAAACTAAGAATATGAAAGAGTTAGCAAACGACATAGAATCGCTAAAAGCAGAAGTTGCGTGGTCGTTTGGGACAGTGGAAATAGTCACAAACCACCAAGTAATTACGGATAAGACAACCAGCCCCGGAATTCCTAAAGATATAAAACGTCTTCGTGGTGGAAAAATGGCGAAACTCTGAAATATGATGAAAACGTAGTATCATTGTTTTGAGTAATTTTTCTAGATAAGTTACGGAAGTTTTCCAAAACTCCATTTCTATTTAACGGTATGTATGGATTTATGACTGATTCCAATAAGTTCTATTGCATGCGAGCTAGGTTTGTCCTGAAATTAAAAGTTTACGTTAATCAGGATATTTTGATTAGTGATATTGACGAAGGGTGGACACTTAAAATGGTAATATACATATCGACATCACGATATATTTCTGTTACATTCTTATTTGTATTTCCTTGTCTATTTTATTTGAGGTCTTAATTAATTTTCATTATGAAATATTTCTTTAGGAAATACAAATAGTTATTGAACTTAGATTAATAAGCTCCACGTCCTGTTAAAACAGCTGGAATAGTTTTGAATAACAACTCCATATCTAAAGAGAATGATTGATTGGTAATATATTCTAAATCCATTTCCACTTGTTGTTGGAAAGAAACTTCAGAACGTCCAGAAACTTGCCAAGTACAAGTAATACCTGGTTTAACAGCAAGCCTTTGTCTTTGATAATCATTATATTGTGCTACTTCTCCAGGTAAAGCTGGACGTGGGCCCACTAAAGACATATCACCTTTAAGCACATTCCAAAATTGAGGAATTTCATCAATGGATGACTTACGAATAAACTTACCTATATAGGTAATACGTGGGTCTTTTTTCATTTTAAATAGTATTCCACCAGATATATCATTAGCTAACTTAGCTTTATCGGCATTAGCAGACATAGAACGAAACTTCCACATATTAAATACTCGTCCATCTTTACCAACCCTAGCTTGACAAAATAGAGCTGTTCCAGATGATTCTAACCGAATAGCCAATATTATTATTAATACAAATGGACTTAGTAATACAAGAACTATTGTAGATATAAATATATCAAATAATCTTTTAAGAATAAATTTATTTAGTTGCATTTTTTCTAGTAAACCGGGTTAAATTTTATTTACAATTTCTGGAAAAAGTTATAAATTAGCTAATTATTTCAACCCATATTCAAAATAATAGTATTAGCTTTATTATTTATAATATTGTATAGATTAATGAGCTGAAGCTGAAACTTCATAACTCACTATTTGACTTTATCAAGTCATACTTAGTATTATTATTTTTTAAGCAATTTAAATACCAAATTTAATATGAGAATACTTATAACTGGTGTTGCCGGTTTTATTGGCTCACAACTAGCTAAAAAGATTTTAAACCATGACATTAGTGTTATTGGTATTGATAATCTTAATGACTATTATGATGTAAATTTAAAAAAATCTCGTTTACAACAATTAGAAACCAATTCAAATTTCCAATTTATTAAATTAGATTTAGCTGATAGAAGTGGAATGGCAGAATTATTTAACCGCTATAAATTTAATCAAGTGATTAATTTAGCAGCTCAAGCTGGAGTTCGTTATTCGTTGGAAAATCCCTATACTTATGTTGATACGAATGTAGTTGGTTTCGTGAATTTACTTGAAGGTTGTAGACATCATGCAATTGAACATTTAGTATTTGCATCTTCTAGTTCCGTATATGGTTTAAATACTAAAATGCCTTTTGCAGTTAAACATAATGTTGATCATCCTGTTTCACTTTATGCAGCTACGAAAAAAGCCAATGAATTAATGGCTCATACTTATTCTCATCTTTATGGTTTGCCTACCACTGGTTTACGATTTTTTACTGTATATGGGCCTTGGGGACGGCCAGATATGGCATATTTTAAATTTACCAAAGCTATTCTTGCTAATCAACCGATTGATGTATATAATTTTGGCAAAATGCAAAGAGATTTTACCTACATTGATGACATTGTTGAAGGCGTGATGAAAATTATTCAACACAAGCCTCAAGCTGATCCTAACTGGTCTAGTGAAACGCCTAACCCTAGTTCCAGTACTGCACCATATAAAATATATAATATTGGCAATAATCAGTCAGTTGATTTAATGTATTTTATTAAAACTTTAGAAAATGCTTTGGGTAAGAAGGCTAACATGAATATGCTGCCTATGCAACCAGGCGATGTTAAAATGACTTATGCCAACATAGATGATTTAAAAACTGATTTCAATTGGCAACCACAAACTTCAATAGAAGAAGGTCTCACTAATTTTATTGATTGGTATACAAATTATTATAGGAGTTAATTATGTATTGGCTACTTGCTTTAATGACATTTAGTTTATTTGGTATTATTGCGTTGGGATTTTATTTTGAAATAAACCCTTTATCTAAAGGTATAAATACCCCACGTTGGTTAAAAAGTACTGTTGCAATTAACTTATTTACCTTTTTACTAGCTCAAGTTGGTTTATTATTTTTAGGAGTTCAGGAAGTAATGGCAGAACCAACAACTACTGAAGTAGCTCGAGAAATATCTGTGGGCATGGGATTAGCCATGATTGGAGCTGGAATTCCAACCGCTCTTGCTACTATAGGAGCTGGAATTGCAGTTGGTCCAGTTGGAGCTGCTTCATTGGCCGTAATAGCAGAAAAACCAGAAATGTTTGGTCGAACCTTGGTTTACTTAGGACTAGCAGAAGGAATCGCTATTTATGGTTTAGTGGTGACAATTTTAATGCTAGGCAAATTATGATGAGACTCATTTTTATGGGTAGCAATGCATTAGCGGAAGGATTCGCATTACTTGGTTTTGAAACTTTTCCTAATGCAACGTTGGAAACAGTGGAAAATATCTTGAGCGAACTGTTAAAGAAGCAAAGTAAAGCACTAGTTTTTCTTGAGGATAGTTTGACTACAGGTTCAGCTTTTTTGCAGGCTAGATCGGAAGCAACTGGAATAATTATTACCGAAATTCCAGCTCTCAATAAACCCGATAGTTATAAGCCTTCAGTAGAAGAACTAGTGGAAAGAGTTTTAGGTTCTGCTGTGTTAGAAAAGGATTTATCAAAACCGAGTTAATAATTTTAAAATTGCTGAAGGTTGCGATAGAACTTGTTCTTTTTGTGCTATTCCTTTAATTAAAGGTGCTCATATTTCAAAATCAATTGAAAATATTGTTTTAGAAGCTGAGAATTTAAAATCACAAAATGTAAAAGAAGCAATTGTAATTTCTCAAGATTTGACTTATTACGGTTACGATACTCATAAAAAAGCAATGCTGCCAGAATTAGTTGAAACACTTGCTAAATCAGGTAATTTCGAATGGATTCGTTTAAATTATGCATACCCATCTAAATTTCCACGTGAATTAGTGCAGGTGATGAAAAAATATCCAAATGTTTGTAATTATTTAGATATTCCGCTTCAACACATAAGTGAAGATATTTTAAAACTTATGAGACGTGGCTTAGGAGCAAAACCAACAATAGAATTATTAGAATATATCCGTAAAGAAATTCCAAATATTGCACTTAGAACAACAATGCTAGTTGGTAATCCTGGAGAAACTCAAGTACATTTTGATGAACTAAAACAATTTGTAAAAGACTTTAAATTCGATCGTTTAGGAGTTTTTGCATACTCTGAAGAAGAAGGAACTTATGCTGCTAAAAACTATAAAGACAATGTGCCTGATGATGTAAAACAACAAAGAGTTGAAGAATTAATGGAAATTCAACAACAAATTTCTTTTGAGAAAAATCAAGAAAAAATTGGACAAGTTTTCAAAACAATAATCGATAGAAAAGATGGTGATTATTATGTAGGACGAACAGAGTTTGATTCTCCAGAAGTTGATAATGAAGTTTTAGTTTCTACAAAAGATGCAAAACTAAAAATTGGAGAATTCTATAATTTGAAAATTACTTCGGCTATCGATTTTGATTTGTATGCGGAGTTAGCTGACTAATTAAATTTGACCATTATCTATTCTAATAAGAATATCTTCTATAAGTTTATCTTCACCAGCAGCATCATATTCTGTTTTTAAATTAGAACCAAATAATTTAGCAAGTGATTGCCAAAAAAAAGCAGATAATGAACCCCTAAGCTGTTTAACAAGTTCATAAGTAGTTTTACCTGTTTCTCTATCAACAAGTTTAATAAGAAGCTTACCTTGTGTCATTGTCAGGTTTTTCAATTCATCTTCAAACTCTTTTTTCAATTCTTTTTCATA
>JASFYV010000023.1:0-4336 GCA_045046925.1 Candidatus Marithrix sp.
GGTGATATAACGCCAGTTGCAACTAATAATACAAATTTTTTATAGATAGTTGGAGCAAAATGTTTTTTACTAAAAGCATTATTTAAAGTACCTCTTTCAATTCCAGCCTTTTCCTTAGCTTGTAATAAATTTACATAAGCCATAGCATTATGTGACAGTTTGCTATGAGTTATAATTTTTGATAAGTAATTTATATTAAACAATAAAGAGTCGATTATACTAGTATAGTAACTTAATTCATCTTCTACATTTATTTCTAGTTTATTAATTAAAAATCTTTTGGTACTAATTTTTTTTAATTTATTTAAAGTTAGTTGCAAAGTTTTTTGAATTTCTAGATCATTAAGAACCAATGTTTCTATAAAATCTTTTAGGGCAGAAGTATTAATGTCAGTTATAATTCTCTGTTGCTCAAGTTCTTTTGTAAATTCACGCCCAGAACTACCAATAAAACCAGCTGCTATTCCCCTTTCTTTTTGCAATTCATGAATTAAAGTACTTGATTTGATTGCAAGTTCTACTAATTCTTGTAACGAATTCATCTGCTCAACTATTGCTAATTTGTTTAAAGTATTGTCTATTGTAAAGTAAATTAGTCCTAGCAATGGCAAAGCCACCATTAATGCCAACTTGCTATTAATTTTAAAGTTTTTAAACATAATCTTATTATTTATGATAGAGTTTTGGAGTTTATAGCAATTCTTAATTAAATGCTAACCGATTTAATGAAGACTAACCATCTCTTGTTCCCCTCCTAAGTTAAGAAGGGTTAGGGGAGGTAACGAGAAATGCTATATATTCATTAAAGCATACCACTATGTTTAATGTCTAAATAACGGTTGATTATTTTTATTGGTAATTGTTCTGGAGTTGTATCTAAATATACGATACCATTACTTTTTAAATAATTATGAGCTTGATAACGTTGTTGCAGATAACTTAAGGTAGAAGTATAACGCAAAGCATCTTCAAGATTATGAATTGGTTGTTCTAACACTTCAGTTAAAATTCGTTCTTGTAAACTGGCTAATAAAACCAAATGTCTCTTGCGTAATAATTGTAAAGCTGGTAGCAACTCATCATTATCTTCAGCTCGTAAATTAGAAATCAAAATTACTAAAGATCGTTTGCGTTGTTTGCTTAATAGTTGATTTGCCGCATGTAAATAATCACTGGTATGGGTACTGGGTTGCAAATCATACACTGCATCCAATACTCTATTTACTGTTTTCATGCCTTTTTGAGGTTTTAACCAACGTTGCTTGCCACTGAAAGTCATTAATCCTAACGCATCTCCCTGTTTTAAGGCTACATAGGAAAGTAACAATATAGCATTTAGGCTATGATCAAAATGTGATAACTTACCATCTTTAGCTAACATACGTTGTCCACAATCAATTAGAAAAATAATTTGTTGATCTCTTTCATCTTGATATTCTTTAGAAATTAGTTTTTTATGACGAGAAGTAGCATTCCAATCAAGCTGACGTAACATGTCGCCAATACGATATTCTCGCAATTGATGAAATTCTAGTCCATCTCCACGCCTTTGAATTTGCCGGATACCTAATTGGCCTAATCTATTTTCTGCTGCAAATAATGCATATTTTGTCATTGTTGCAAAATTTGGATAAATTCGTATAGGAGTCTGTAATTTTATGTAATGGTATCGTTTCCAAATTCTCCATGAGGATAAATGCAATAAATGTACCCCAGAAAACTTAGCAGAACCACGTTGTTGAGGACAAATGTGATATTGGATTTTTAGTGTAGCTAAAGGAGGCAAAGTGATAGTTTGTGGTTGACCTTGTAAATCACAGTTAATAGGATAATCATCAAATATTTCTAATTGGAAAAAATGATTAGTAGAATTACTCAGATTTAAAGTTACTTCACTCCAAACACCTAAAGATAATGAACTAGAGACTTGACGGTTAATTTTTATATCGGGTAATTGCCAAACCTTCCAAGCATCAATTAATGCTAATAACAATAAAACTATCCCAGCAATTTGCCAATAAATTAGTGATGGTGGAGTTATGGCAGCTATAATAGCTAAAGCTAACCATGACCACCAAATTGTTAAATATGCTGGTTTCATTATTTTATATGTTTAATTTACTGATGTTACACAGAAAGATACCTATCCCGACCCCTCCTTATTAATGAGGGGAGCAACTACTAATTCCCCTCCTAAGTTAGGGGAGGTTAGTAATCTTTCTGCATAACATCAGTTATATATTAACTTAAATTAATTAGTAATTGGAATATTTACATGTTATTTTGATATATAAAATTTTAAAAATTATATATAACAAACTAGTTAGTATCTTGCAGAATAATAATTTACATGAGATAATTTTATTGGTAATTAAGAAAATATCCCCTGGTCTAAGGATAATTACTTTAGATATATTTTTTATCAGTATTGAATAATTATTCGGCTTACAAAATCAATGAATTATATAATAATTTTTTGTACAAAGCTACAATACAGATTTTAATCTTCATTAAATTACTCACACCATAATTATTTACGCTGTTTTTATATATAAAAAATAATGCGTATATCAGTTAAATCAAATTAGTGTAAAAAAATGTTAGAATTTATCAATGCTGGCGGCTGGATTATGTGGCCACTTATTTTATGTTCAATATTGGCAACAGCTATTATTATTGAACGATTTTGGTTTTTACGCAAGAAAAATATAGTCCCTAAAAACTTAGTTCCACAAGTATGGAAATGGGTGAAAAGCAATAAATTAGATAAACAAAAAATTACTATTTTGCATAATCATTCTCCTTTGGGACAAATTTTAGCCGCTGGTTTGAACAATAGGAATCATAGTAGATCTATGATGAAAATTAGTATTGAAGAAGCTAGTGGCCAAGTTGTACATTCTCTGGAAAAATATTTAACTACTTTAGGAACTATTGCTGAAATTGCTCCATTATTAGGTTTATTAGGTACAGTAACTGGTATGATAAGGATGTTTGCAGCCATTGGTGAAGTTGGATTAGGCAATCCTTTAGTATTGTCTGGAGGATTATCAGAAGCTTTAATAACCACTGCAACTGGATTGAGTATAGCAATTCCTGCTTTTATTTTTTATCGTTATTTCCGTTCAGTAGTTGATGAATTAATCATGTCAATGGAACAAGAAGCTGTCAAAATGTTAGATATCTTACATGGAAACCGTGAAAAATCATGAAGTTTAGGCGATATAAAAATAGCGATAGTTTTAGAGTAAATTTAACTCCGTTGATTGATACTGTTTTCCTACTACTAATTTTTTTTATGATGACGACTACGTTTAACAAGGAAACTCAGCTAAAGATTAATTTACCAGAAGCAAAAACTGAAAAATCTATCAAACAACAGCAATCAATTCGGATAATTATTGATGAAAATGGTGAATATGCTATTGATGATTTTGAGCATACTTTGATTAATTCTAACTTGGATACTCTTAAATTGGCTCTTAAAAAAGCTATTGGAGAGCAGTCCGATCCATCTTTGTTGATCAGTGCCGATAAAAATGCACCTCATTATGCGGTAGTGAAAGCCATGGAAGCTGCCCGTGATTTAGGCTTAATGAAACTAGGTTTTGAAGCCCAACAAAAACCAGAATAAACTTAATAATGTTTGATTAATATGACTTTATAGGGTCGGTGCAACATAGTGAAACCAACCTTTACATGTTAAAACGAGAAAAATATTTGTTAAATTAATCGGCAATTTTAGATTTCTTATCTATATTTTAATGGGGTGTTACCGAGATATAATAAAAATAACAAATGCCAAATGCCAAAAAATCTTAAAAGATGATAAATATAATTAAAAAAGGAAATATAAAGATATCAAGTTTAATAAAGTTAGACGGAAGTCTAATGGAGAAGGAAAAAGAGATTATTGGTATGGTATTATTTGTAAAGAAGGTGAAGAGATAATTAAAATAAAGCTATCTTCCAATCAACTAACAGGTACGATTCCTGATTTTCGCACTTTATCTAGTTTACAATATTTTGATGACCACCCGTATAAAGAGGAGTGGGTTAGTGTAACCGCTAAAGCTCACTGAAGAAGTAACTTCAAATTTTGAAATCATCATCATTATGAGTTTTCAATATAAGTTTTAATAATTTTATCTGTAACATTACCACTACTACGGACAGCCTCTGACCCAAATAGGTAGATTAATAAATGATTACAATTAATTTAAATTAAATGGTAAAATATTGTAACTACCTACCATGTAAAAAAGTATGTACAAAAAAGTCAAAAAATAGTAAACTAAAGAGATGAAAGACTTACCAAACGACATAGACTCACTAA
>JASFYV010000024.1:0-9194 GCA_045046925.1 Candidatus Marithrix sp.
TTCTTATGCTGGACTTATGGTTCATGTTTTTGGAAGACTTGCTGCTGCATTTTTTTGGTGGGGCTATTTACGAACCAGCTCTTAATTCACATTTTAACATTCATATATATTTTTCTAGCAATAGTTCGGACAATTTTTATAACGTATTATTATTAAAATAAATTTTTCAATATCCCAATGTAGATAGTAAAAACTATGTACTTAAGTGCAAGATTTTTAGTATAATATAATTCTATAGACTTAAGTCCATAGTGGTTTAATTGATAGTTTACTAGGTAAAATACTAAGCATATAGCATTTCCCAATTGGATGCGACCTCCACTAATCTCCTCCTTAATTAAAGAGGGGACGCAAGGAGTTTTTACTTACGCAAACGAGAAACGTTATATTCCTAAATAAAACATCAAGCCCAACGCATTCCACCACGTCGTACTGTATCCATCCCTTCACTATCAAACGCATCCTTATGACCATCACTACGCAAGCCATAAATTTCAATATTATGGTCAGCAATTGCCTGAATATGCTCTAGTTCTTCTTTAGCTCGTAATTCATCGGTAAACAGATGTTTAAACCGTTGTTGTTCCTGCAAATAATCTACTACTGGTCTAATATTACGCAATGGCATTGCTCCTGCTAAACCACCACGTTCTAATTCAATTATTGGAAATAAACCTGTTTGTACTGCTAACCTAGCTACTTCAATACTTTTATTACCTTCATGACCCCAACCCAATGGACATGGACAATGAATTTGTAGAAAAGTAGAACCTTCAATTGCCATTGCTCGCCTAACTTTTTTACGAATATCAGAGGGATAAGCCACTGAAGTAGTTGCGGCATAAGGAATATGATGAGCGGCAATAATTGACACAATATCCTTCTTCAAATGCCGTTTCCCCATCCGTTCTTTGCCAGGTGGTGAAGTAGTCGTCATCGCCGCATGAGGAGTAGAACTAGAACGTTGAACCCCAGTATTCATATATGCTTCATTATCAAAACATACATATAATATATTTTGTCCCCGTTCTAACATACCTGATAGCGACTGAAAACCAATATCAAATGTACCACCATCACCACCAAATGCCAGAACTTTAGTTGATTTCCCCTGTACTTTTAAAGCTGCTTCCATACCAGCTGCCACTGCACTAGCATTTTCAAATAACGAATGAATCCAAGGAATTCTCCAAGCAGATTCTGGCCAAGGAGTAGTAAAAATTTCTAAACAGCCAGTAGCATTAGCCACCATCACATCTGGGCCAGCAGATTCAGTAACTAACCTAGCCGCCAAAGCTTCAGCACAACCAGTACAAGCTCTATGACCAGATTCTAAGCCACGAAAACGCGGTTGTCTATCACGTAGTTGGGAAACTTGCATTATCTATCCTCCTCAGGTAACTTGTCTAATTCAACATCAAAAATTCGGAATCTTCCATCACTAGGTTCATTCAAAGTAGCTAATAAACGAGGCAATATTTCTAATGGAATATCTCTACCGCCCAAACCAGCAGCAAATTTATGTACTTTAGGTGGTTTATCTAGTTCTGTTAAAGCGGCTAAGACTTCTAAGCCAATGATAGCACCACTACCTAAACCAATCGCTCGTTCTAGTACAATTACATGCTCTAAGCCTTCACAAACTGTTTTCAACGCATTAATTGGGAAAGGTCGAAAGGAACGCAATTTAATTAATTTAACTGGTTGTTCTAAATCAAATTCTTCCATTGCAGCTCGTAAAGTACCATATACAGAACCAATAGTTAATATAGCTACTTTGGCTTCTACTGGGCCTTCGATAGTTAATAATCCACCAGAATTACGTCCACTTATTTTTTCCCAATCTTGATCAGCGGAAATAATTTCAGCTTCAGCATTTAGGATGGCAGTATGATGCGAATGACGAGCTTCAGAATAAAAATCTGGTGAAACTAAAGTACCAATACTAATCGGATTTTGAGGATCCAAAGTGCGAGAAAATTTATATTCAGGTAAAAAACTATCCACTTGTTCTTGGGTTGGAATATCAATACCTTCCAGAGTATGAGTTAAAGTAAAACCATCCATACATACCATCACTGGCAATTCAGTTCGTTCCGCAATTTTATAAGCTTGAATAGTGGTATCAACTGCTTCTTGATTATCAGCACAGTATAATTGAATCCAACCAGCATCCCGTACTGCCATAGAATCTTGTTGGTCATTCCAAATTGATAATGGGCTGGAAATAGCTCGATTAGCACAGGTCATCACCAGTGGCACTCGTAAACCAGCAATATTATATAATACTTCTGCCATTAGTAAAATACCTTGTGAAGCACTCGCAGTGTAAGCTCGAGAACCAGCAACTGCGGCTCCCAAAACTACTGATGCTGCCGAAAATTCACTTTCTACACTGATAAATTCACATTTTAGTTTACCATCAGCAACTAGCTTGGAAATATTTTCTACAATATGAGTTTGAGGAGTAATCGGATAAGCAGCGATAACTTGTGGACGACATAATGCTACCGCCTGAGCTACTGCCTGTGAACCTTCAAGAGCTTGTAACATTATTTGTCTCCTGTTGCCATAAACCGGCTGGGACTAATTCCACTGCTTTTTGAATTAATAATAAATTTTTCTCTAATACAACATCTTTAAATTTATGCTGTAAAACTTTCCTCAAAGATTGTTGGGATAACATGCCAGTCAAAGCAAAGAAAGCAGCTAATAAAGTAGTATTAGGTACTGGTCGGCCTAAAATTTTTTTAGCTAACATTGATGCTTGGATAGAAATTACCTCTTTACCGAGTTGTTGGCTTAATTCATCGCTACTTTGTGGAGAATTTACTAAAATTTTACCATTTGGTAATAGTCCGTCGGTTACTCCAGAGACATGTAGCAATGCTTGATCCTGGATTATTAAAAATGCAGGAGTAAGTATTTGATTACGACGTAAAATATGTTTATTATCAATCCGTACAAAAGCTATAACTGGAGCTCCTCGACGTTCAGCCCCAAAATTAGGAAAAGCTTGTCCATAACGTCCTTCTTCAAAGGCTGCCATGGCTAATAAATATGCAGCAACAACATTACCTTGTCCACCTCGCCCATGTATGCGTATTTCTATCATTTTAATATGCCCTTTACCTTAAATTTAATATAGATAGGATATTTATATATAATTAAAATTATATTTAACCACTACTTTTATAGTTATTCAAGAAATATATGTAACAATTGTATAATTTGGATTTTAACTTAACAATCAAGTCAAAATAATTTCAATGTATTTATAACATTTTCCGTAGGTATCAAGGTAGAACCTTGATACTAGAAATGCTTTATTCTTGAAAATCTGCTGGTAAAGAGTGGGCAATTCCCTTGTGACAATCTATACAAGTTTTACCTTTATCAAATCCTTTAATATGTTGTTTATTTGCACGTTGTCCTTGTTTAGTATAGTCCATAGATTCATAATCATGACAGTTACGACATTCTCTTGAATCAGTGTCCTTCATACTTTTCCACACATGTTCTGCCAATTCTAAGCGTTTAGCTTCAAATTTTTCTGGTGTATCTATACTACCTAATACTTTGTGTAGTAACTCATTGCTTGCTTTAATTTTACGAATGATTTTATATCCCCAATCTCTAGGTACATGACAATCAGGACAAGTTGCACGTACTCCAGTACGATTAGTATAATGGATAGTATCTTGATATTCTTGATAAACATTTTCTTCCATTTCGTGACATGAAATACAAAATGATTCAGTGTTGGTATATTTTAAAGTCAGTTCAAAACTAACCCAAAATAAGATACCCAATAAAATACCAATCATCAATATACTATTAGCATAAGATTTATTACGTTTAAACCACTCTTTTTTTGAGATATTACTTTTTTCTGGCATATTATTTAATCCTAAAATTGAATACATCTTCTGCACATACATCAATACAACGTCCACAATTAGTACAGTTAGGGGATAAAATTATTGATTCATTAGCAAGTTGTTTCAGAGCCGGTTTAATTACTTGTGGTTCTGGACAAATTTTGAAGCAATCCATACAATTATCGCACTGTTCACGCTTACTTGCATCAATTCGTAACTTACTGAATTTACCTAACAAACTATAAAAAGCACCAACTGGACATAGATGACCACACCAACCCCGATAACTTATCAATAAATCAAATAAAAATATTATTATAACCATAACATATACTAATCCAATTCCAAAAATAAAACCTCGATATAGTATGGATATTGGATTAATAAATTCCCAAGCAATTGTTACAGTTAACCATGATACGATAATTGTCATGCCCAATATCCAATATCGTAGAGAGCGAGATAATTTATTGCCAGTTTTAATTCCTAATTTATTTCTTAAATAAGCTGCTGCATCGGTAATAATATTAATAGGACAGACCCAAGAACAGTAAATTCTGCCTCCAATTAGCAAGTAAATCAGCAATATTATGCCAGTTCCAACCAAACCAATTAATTCTGGGATATGGCCAGCTGCTAATGATTGTAATAATACATAAGGATCAGTTAATGGTACTGTATCTAAAATTAAACTAGCGGTTAAATTACCTTTAATTATCCAAATATCAAACCAAGGGCCAAGCATGAACAGACATAAAATACCTAATTGAACTATTCTGCGTAATAATAAATATTTATGAGTTTTAAACCAGTTCATAAACCACCCTCTGGCAATCTATCTGGCAAATCAATAATTCCTTTCAACAAACTTCCACCAGCTTTTTCCTGCTCAATCCAACCTAAACGATAATGTTTACCAAGTTGTCCTTTAACTAATTGTTTTGGAAAAATTTTAATTGCAGAAATGTCTAACACACAAGCATATTCACATTTACCACAACCAGTACAATAGTCAGAATGTACTATTGGAAGAAACATAGTATGCTTATTACTACGTCGATTATGTATGGCATTTAAAGTAATAGCTTCATCAATCAATGGACAAACCCGATAACAGATATCACAACGTAAACCTAAGAAATTTAAACAAGTTTCCTGATCAATTAATACTGCTAATCCCATCCTAGATTTTTCAATATCAGTTAAACTATGATCTAAAGCCCCAGTAGGACAAACTTTGATACAAGGAATATCTTCACACATTTCACAAGGAACTGATCTAGCTATAAAATAAGGTGTTCCAATAGCAATTGCATCTCCAAGTTCAGCCAATTTCAGGGTATCATAAGGACAATCCTGTACACATAAACCACAGCGAATACAAGCTCCTAGAAAATCTTCTTCTGATAAAGCACCAGGCGGTCTAATCACATAAGGAGGTAAAGCTTTGGATTGATTAGCATAAAAAGCTAACCCAGTTCCAAATAAACCAACTCCACAAGCAGTAGTAGCAGTTTTAATCAGAAAATTTCTGCGGGTTAAATTAGATTTAGGCATCAAATTTAAGCTCCATAAAATTTACAAATATGAATTTAATATATATTTATACACATGTAATCTTGTGTTTAAAATAAGATAGTAGTAGACTATCAAATGCTATTGCATATTATACATGTAATTTGCTGAAATTCATTATTTTAGTATGAGATTTTCAATTAATTGATAGGAGTATCAAATGAAGAAATCTTATGTATTTAGTATAACTCTCGCACTTAGTTGTATAATTCCACAAATAACTGTAGCAGATGATGTGCAGTCATTACGTGGTGATAGTGCAATTACCTCTTTTTCCAGTGATCCGGTTATGAAAAAGATAATGCCGGACAGTGATCCTATCAAACGAGCTTACGTTCAACAACCTCCTATTATTCCCCATAAAATCGATAATTATCGAATCAATTTAAAAAACAATAAATGTCTTAGCTGTCATAGTTGGGAAAACTATGTGGAAAAAGATGCCACTAAAGTTAGTCAAAATCACTTGATAGATGATGTAACACCAACTATTTCCTCCAAACGGTACTTCTGTACTCAATGCCATGTTCCTCAAGTTGATGCCAAACCTTTGGTAAAAAATACTTTTTAAGGTAATTCTTAATTATAAATGCTTAATTAACACCTAAATTCATGTTTAATCAGTTATGGTTTTGATTTTCATTAAGAATTAAGAATTAAGAATTAAATTATGAACATATCAGGTGTATTAGTAAACGCTAATCCAGATAAAATCAGTATTGTTAAAGAAAAATTTGCAGAAATAACTGGCTTGGAAGTCCATGCTGTTACTGAAGATGGTCGTTTAGTTATCACGCTTGAATGTGATGACGATAAAATGATGGCAGATACCGTGATTGAAATTAATAATTGCGAAGGTGTGTTATCTGCTGTAATGACTTACCAATATGGTAATGAAAATTTAGATGAGGAAATTCCAGTATGAAACTTACTAGACGGGATTTTGTTAAAGCTAATGCTGCTGTAGCAACTGCTATGGCTGCAAATATTATGTTGCCTGAAAGCATAATTTCAATGGCCAATGCTGCTGAAGATAAAGTCCGTTGGGACAAAGCAGTATGTCGTTTTTGTGGAACTGGCTGTAGTGTATTAGTCGGAACTCAAGATGGTAAAGTTGTAGCTACTCAGGGTGATCCAGAAGCTCCTGTTAATAAAGGACTAAACTGTGTTAAAGGCTATTTCTTATCCAAGATTATGTATGGGAAAGACCGCTTAACCAACCCAATGTTGCGGATGACTGATGGCGAATATGATAAAGAAGGTGAGTTTACCGATATTTCTTGGGATGAAGCTTTTACTATCATGGCTGACAAGTTTAAGGAAGCTCTCAAGAAAAAAGGTCCAACTAGTGTAGGAATGTTTGGTTCTGGTCAGTGGACAGTGTGGGAAGGTTATGCAGCAGTCAAATTGATGAAAGCTGGTTTCCGTACCAATAATATTGATCCAAATGCAAGACATTGTATGGCTTCGGCAGTAGCGGCATTCATTCGTACTTTCGGTGCTGATGAACCGATGGGTTGTTATGATGATTTAGAACATGCGGATGCGTTTGTATTGTGGGGTGCGAATATGGCCGAAATGCACCCAATATTATGGTCTCGTTTGACTGACCGTCGTTTAACAGCAGATCATGTTAAAGTTGCGGTATTATCTACCTTCGAGAATCGTAATTTTGATTTAGCTGACATTCCAATAGTATTTAAACCACAGACTGATTTGGCTATTTTGAATTACATCGCTAATTACATCATCGAAAGCGGTAATGTCAACGAAGATTTTGTCAGCAAACATATCGAATTCCGAATTGGTAATACTGATATTGGTTACGGTTTACGTCCCGAACATCCAAAAGAAAAAGCTGCTAAAAATGCTGGTAATGCTGGTGGCTCTAAATCCTGTTCTTTTGATGAATATAAAGCTTTTGTAGCTGAATATACTTTGGATAAAGCCCATGAAATATCAGGTGTGCCTAAGAAAAAATTGGAAGAGTTAGCTGAATTATATGCTGATCCTAAGCGTAAAGTTGTTTCATATTGGACGATGGGATTTAACCAACATACTCGTGGTACTTGGGTTAACCAATTGTGTTATAACATCCATCTATTGACTGGTAAGATTTCTGAACCGGGTAATGGACCATTTTCTTTAACTGGACAGCCATCTGCTTGTGGAACTGCTCGTGAAGTGGGAACTTTCTCTCATCGTTTACCAGCCGATTTAGTTGTTAAGAAAGAAAGCCATCGTGATTTTACTGAGAAAGTTTGGAAATTGCCTAAAGGAACTATTGAAGGCAAACCCGGCTATCATGCAGTATTGCAAAATAGAAAATTGAAAGATGGCGACTTGAATGTGTATTGGGTACAGTGTAATAACAATATGCAGGCTGCGGCTAATCTGAATGAAGAGACTTATCCCGGCTATCGCAATCCAGAAAATTTCATAATTGTTTCCGACCCTTACCCAACTATCACTGCTATGGCAGCCGATTTGATTTTGCCTACTTCGATGTGGGTTGAGAAGGAAGGTGCGTATGGTAATGCAGAACGACGGACTCAATTTTGGCGACAACAGGTGAATGCTCCAGGTGAATCTAAGTCTGATTTATGGCAGGTGGTTGAATTTTCTAAATATTTCAAAGTAGAAGAAGTTTGGCCAGAAGATTTAATAGCCAAAATGCCGGAACATAAAGGTAAAACTTTATACGATATTTTGTTTGCTAATGGTCAGGTTGATAAGTATCCAAAACAGGAAGTTAAGGATGGCGCTGGCAATGTCTATGCTAATTCTGAAATGGAAGATTTTGGTTTTTATCTGCAAAAAGGTTTGTATGAGGAATATCGCCGCTTTGGTTTAGAAGGTCCGAAGAAAGGTCATGAATTGGCTACTTTTGACCAATATCATCAATCTCGTGGTTTGCGTTGGCCAGTAGTGGATGGCAAGGAAACTTTGTGGCGGTATCGGGAAGGTTATGATCCAAATGTGCCTAAAGGCGAAGGTGTGCGGTTTTATGGTAATGCGAATGGTAAAGCGAAGATTTTTGCCTATCCATATGAACCAGCTGCGGAAGAACCAGATGATGAGTATAATTTGTGGTTAGTCACTGGTCGGGTGTTGGAACATTGGCATTCTGGCACAATGACTCGGCGAGTTCCTGAGTTGTATCGAGCTTTCCCGGATGCATTGTTGTTTATGAATCGGAAGGACGCTAAGGCTCGTAATTTACGGCGTGGGATGACGGTTAAGATTAAGACTCGGCGTGGTGAGATTACGGCTCAAGTTGAGACTAAAGGTCGGAATAAACCTCCAGAAGGTGTAGTGTTTATGCCTTGGTTTGATGCCAGTCGTTTGGTTAATAAGTTAACTCTGGATGCTACTTGCCCTATTTCTAAGGAAACTGATTATAAGAAATGTGCTGTTTTGGTTGAGAAGGTTTAGGATGTAGTTTAGTATGGTGGGCAATAGGAAAGTTTTGTCCACCTTAAAAATAATAAATAGGTTATAAAATGTCAAAACAAGAAGTTATTAGCTTAGTAAATCAATTATCAGATAATCAATTAATAAAAGTATCTAATTACATAAGACAAATGTTTTTGCAAAAAGAATCTAAATTGGACGAAGAACAACAAAAATTACTTGAACTATTGTAACTACCTACCATAGTAAAAAATATACCCTAGAAATAAATGTTAAACTAAAGAGATGAAAGAGCTACCAAACAACATAGAATCGCTTAAAGCA
>JASFYV010000025.1:0-9287 GCA_045046925.1 Candidatus Marithrix sp.
AAATATCAGTTAGTTAGATATTTTGTCAATTTGGTGTAACTTACTGATATTTAAGTATATTTACAAATTTCATTATAGTCCAAGCCCAGTACCTAATTCCTTAAGTTGATGCCTATGGGGCTTCCTCTCGTCAGCCCAGCCTACGAGCTAGTTCATTACGTTCATCCAAACTTAATTTATTCCATTTTTCATCATCATAAACTTCAGCTGGATTATCTGTATCTTCTTTCACTAGTATCAATACTTCAACTCGTTGTCCAGCTTTTAATGGCAAGTCGTTTAATACTAGGTGTTTAGGATTTTTAATTGTTATATGCTGTCTATAGGCTAACATTTTTATTTAGTTTATTTATAAAGTTTTTTCAGCTATAAAATTTAGAAAAATATTTAGGCTTTTATCTTTATTAGCGGTTATTAGTAAGTTATTTTTTTCAAGGAATGGTTCGCTTAATTCATTATAGATTTTATATTTTTTTCGTACTTTTTTTCTTAAGCATTTACTTAACTCATCAAGACAAAGTTCAACTTCAATTATCTCGCAATGATAAGCCAATAACCAACACTCTAAAGAATGCACACAAATACAAAAAATAATTTTATGTGCATTCTCTTTATAAAAGTCTTTTTTTCCTTGTTCTATATCATTAATTAATTTATCAATTACCTTATTTATTAAATCATTTGTACTTAAAAGATTACCATTTTCATCTTCATGTTTGACATTAAAGTCATCTCGTGGTGACACGTCAGTATCAATTTGAATAATTATATATTCATTATTTAATACATCTTCATGAAACCTTGTCATTTTTAAAAATCTTACTAAATTAGTCCAACCTCCATCATCACTAGCTTGTTTTAGTTTAGTTTTATCAAAAGGTGGTTGTAAATAAATAATGTCTTCATCTAAATTTTCATCTTCAAAAAATCCACACAAAATATTTTCAATAGTAATTTGGTCGGTAACACCTTCACTAGCTATGGCAAATTTCATATTCTAAAAATTCTTTGGTAAACCACCAATGTAGCCACGTAACATAGCTTCTGACAGTTTAGTAGATTCATTTTCATAATATTTTGGCTCACTATCAACAGTAATACGCTTAACTCTGGTATGACCTTGTTTATTTCTGGACACGACAAATAACCGTTGCTCATCGTCATTTAAATCTATACCATCTAAAATAGCTGGATTATGTGAGGTTAAAAATACTTGTTTATCAAACTGTTTAGCTAAATTTGCAATATTTTCGATAAGCTCAGTGCATAATTTAGGATTTAAAGAAGCATCAATATTATCAACTGCAAAAATAGCAGGAGTATCATCAGAGACCATTAAAGTTGCATAAAATAGGATAAACAAAAAACCTTCATTGGTACTTCTTTGATCGAATACAGTTTTTAAAAACCGATCTTGGATAATAACTTTTTCTTTTAATGATTGTTTGGGAATTTCCAGTGAATCAAACCAATTAAATAATTCTAAAGTTTCTATTATAATATTGAATCTATCTTCATCTTGAGCAATAACTTGTAATAATTTTAATAAACCTTCTCCGTTTATTCCTAATGGTTCTATTTGGCCTTCTTTATAGAAATTTCTTAGTGAGGTATTTTCTGGGGAGTATATAATGAAATCGTTTAATTGTTCGTCTTGAAATTCTTTTCTAAATTGTTGAAGTTTTTTTATAATCTCATCTGCATTTTTACTGGAATTACGGAGACTTTCTTCATTATCCTCGGTAAAATGATGTACACCAGAGAATGAGTTATTTTTTTTTAAAATATAGTTGACACTATTGTGATTTAAAAGATCAACTATTAATCGCCACTTCGAATAAGGTTTATTATCATTATTTATAAGAAAATTTAATAATTTATCATCATCCAAATATAATTTAACATGAATAGATTTATCAATGCTTTCATTATCAAACCTAGAACGTGTTAATTCTGGAGAGGTGATTCTAATTCCACGATTGGCTAAAAATTCATTATCTAATTTATCTGTTTGAGCTGCTGCTACAAATACAAGTGCTTCTAAAATATTAGTTTTACCAGAACCATTTTCCCCAATAAAAATATTAACCCGACCAACTTCAATATCTAAATTAAAGATAGACTTATAATTTTCTATATGGATTTTTCTTATCATGATTAGTTAGATAACTGGTAAAATTTCAAAAGATTGGTTAAACTTTTACGATGGGTAATTTACCATTTAGAAAATTTTGAGCAGCTTCCAAAGGTGCTGAACCTTCTTCGGCAAAACATACTTGTAAATTTCTAGCATTCATACGATGAATAAATCCAGCTCCAGAACCACCAGTAATAACAATGTCTGCTTCATCTATTGGATGTGGAGCGTTATCAGTTGGATGAAAATCATGAAATGCTAATTCTTTTGGTAAATCTAACCGTTTAATTTCTTGTGGTTCTTGATTCATTTCACCTTCATAGATGATAAAACGTCTAGCTCTACCAGCATGACCAGTAATAGTTTTAAAATTTTGGCTAGTTACTGCTATTTTCATTTCGCTATCCTTTAACAATCTAATGATTATTTCATATCAAAATTGATAATTATAACATAATGCGATTTATATTACGGTTTTTAAAGGTATACAAAGCATGATTAAAAGTGCATGGATAATAGGCATCTTTCCTAAATAAGAGGATATAAATGTAGGATGTAATGAAGTATGAATTGCATCAAGATGTAATTCGTAAACTCATTAACATCCTACATAAAATCCGTTTTATTTAAGACCACCAAAGATTACTGTTCCTGACTCATCGAATTAATAAATGTATTAGCTTCTGAAATAGAAATTTCCATCTCTTTAATCAGTGATGCTACATTGGATTGCACCGATACTACCTCATCCTGAATCGATGCAATTGCTCGAGCATTTAGATTATGTTTCAAGAATAAAACTTGATCCCTAAATGTAGTCAACACTGGCTCAATTTTTTTCTCAACCTGCTTCATAACAGTAATTAATTTAGCATAACGAGTTTTAGTTTCAGCCAACTTTTGTTGACTAATACGTCGCATATTATCATTAGAAAACTGCTTAATTTCTGTTTCCCATTCCTTAAACAAAGCTTTAGAAACACCTTCTACAGATTCAATCCGATTTTGTACTTCTTTAGCCTTAGATTCACTACGTTTAAAGGCTGCACTAAGTTGATCATACTTTTTCTGCAAGGCATCGCCATCAAATTTTACTACAGAACTAAATTTTTCCAATGCAGATTTAAATTCCTTCTTCGCCGATTCCTGAGAATCCCGAGCTTTTTTAACATCACTAATCAGCAAATCACGTTTATGAACCCCAAATTTTTCCATAGTATAAATGCGAGCTGTTTGACAACCAACTAAAAATAATACTGTAACTATAATAAATGTGACTGATAACTTATTTACAAACATAATTTAATCCTATTAAATAAATATTGATAGATTATAAGACATCCAAATTCTATTGTCTATTAGTCCAGAATTTAGAACCTATAAAGTTGGGGAAATATGAAAATTTTCCAATTAAATATAGAAATGGCAAAACAATTTATTGTAGAATTTAATTAAGAATTAAGGTATCTTGCTACACACTAAGAGCAGCTACTGGACTAATTAACTCATGTTCTTCAATTTTAAGAAAATTTTCTAAAGATTCCACAGTTTGCGGTCTTGAAAAAAGATAACCTTGCACATGATTACATTTAGCTGTTTTTAACATAGAAGCTTGAGTTTTATTCTCAACTCCTTCAGCAACAATATTTAAATTAAAAGCTTGACCTAACGCAATAACAGCATAAATAATTTGAGCTGATTTAGAAGAAATATCAATTTCTTGAATGAAACTTTTATCAATTTTTAATGCATCTATAGGAAATTTTTGTAAATAACTTAATGATGAATATCCAGTACCAAAGTCATCAATATATAAAAGTACTTCTAGGTTTTTTAACTCATTTAGTAAAGCTAATGCTTTCTCTGGGTCTTGCATCATGGCTGTTTCTGTAATTTCAACTCGACAAGTCGAACCTTTAATATCACTTTTTTCAATAATATCTTGGATTTGACGTACTAAATGCGGTTGCTTAAATTGGATTGGTGATACGTTAATATTCATGCCTAGGTTTGCATGATGTTGAAATTGAGTTTGCCAACGTTTTAATTGGTTGCAGGCAGTTTCAAAAACCCATAATCCTAATTCTTCAATTAAACCAGACTCTTCTGCTAATGGAATAAAGGCATCCGGGGGAATTAATCCTTTCTCAGGATGAATCCACCGAATTAAAGCTTCTAAACCTACAGTATTACGATTTTCCAACGAAATAATTGGTTGATAATACAGACGAAATTCCTCTCTTTCCAAAGCTTTTCGCAGGTCTGTTTCCATTCTCAGCATGTTGATAACTTTAGTTCGCATACCTGGTTGGAAAATTAAGAATTTACCCCGGCCTTGGTTTTTAGCTTCATACATTGCGGTATCAGCATCTCGTAACATATCGCCAGCATTATTATATTTTAAATTACTCAACGAAATACCAATACTAGCTGTGGTGCTAAAAGTTTCATTCTTCAGTGTATAAGGTTTACATAGTTGAGTTTGAATTATTTCAACCCGTTTTTTTAATGATTCAAAATTTATAATATCCATCAGCATAATAGCAAACTCATCACCACCAAAACGAGCAACAATATCATCGTTATTAATTGCATTTTGTAAACGTTGAGATAATTCACTAAGCAATTTATCTCCAACAAAATGTCCTAAACTATCATTAACTATTTTAAATCGATCTAAGTCAACAAACAATACTGCAAAAGAAATATCTTTAGTAGCAATTAAATTGGTTAGAGTTTTTGTTAAAATTTTGGTGAAAGCAGCTCTATTTAGTAAACCAGTAAGTTGATCATGAGTGGCATCATGTCGTAATTTTTCTTCAATAAGCTTACGTTCACTAATATCTTCTACCATGCCTTCGTAATAACAAATTTTTCTATCATCGTCACGTACAACTCGTATCGTTTCATTTACCCAAATTATTCGACCAGTTTTACAATTAGCTTGGTACTCAAAATCTGACAAATTAGAACGAGTTTCTAATAAGGTTAAAAACTCTGAATATCGTTTTGAATCAACGTACATTCTATTATCATTAGTTTCAGCATAAACTTGTTCAGCTGATTCATAGCCAAATATGCGTACAAAAGCTGGATTAACGCTTAAATAATGACCATTAGGACTACATTGAAAAATACCTTCAATCGAATTTTCAAAAATATCTCGATACTTCTTTTCTGCTTCTCGCCTAGCTTCTTCAGCAGATTTACGTTCAGTTATATCCTCTATCATATTAATGATAAAAGATTGAGTGGCATCACGAGCTATTGAACTACTCTGATTAGTCCATATAATTGTGCCATTTTTGCAAATATAGCGTTTGTTAATCTGATAACTATCATATTTACCAGCTAACATTTTTTCTAGCATAAATTGATCTTTGTGTATATCATCAGGATGAACTAAATCTTTTAAATATTTATGTTTTAATTCTTGCTCATGATATCTAAATAAAGCTTGTGACGCTCTGTTACTATCTAAAACTTCTCCTGTCAAACTAGTTTGCAAAATACCAATAGCAGCTTCAGCAAAAATAGCTTGAAAACGTTGACGAGAAACATATAAATCTTTAGTCATCTGCTCTCTAACTTCAATCTCCTTATTTAAAGCTTGATTAGCAGAATAAAGACTTTTGGTACGTTTAGAAACTAATTTATCAGCCCATTGAAACTGAATCAAAATTACATAAATATACCGTGATAAACCTAATGTAAATAAAAATCCTATTCCTAAAACTATCCAAGCATACCAAGTTTGATGAAAAGGAGCTTCAGATGTTTTGGAGAAAGTAATTTGCCATAATCGTCCTCCAATATCTAAATAGTCTTGCCATAATTCTTTAGTTGGATCATAAGTGGAAGTTTGATACCAGGCTGGAGAATATAATTTGGGGATACTAGCATTGGCGGTTTTATCGAAAATTTGTAAAACTGCATTAGTTCGTTGTTTGCGAATTCGTAATACATTTTCGGCTAGACTATTTAGTGAAAATACTCCAATGGCAAATCCAATTATGTCATGCCGTCGTTCTGCAACAGTGGAATGAGAAGAACCATTATTCCTATAAACAGGTATAAAAACATTTAATCCTAGGGTTTTTCCAGTGTCAGTTAATATTTCAATTGCTCCACTAGCAGTAAATTGACCTGAATCACGAGCAGTTTCTAAAGCTTGCTTTAAAATCTTATTAGAACCAATATCATAATTTAACCTATTTATATAGTTATTTTCAGATTCAGTAAATTTGACTGGATAATATATATCTTTCTGCTCTACTGCTTGCCTTTTGTTTAATGGGGAAAGTTTCCAAAATGTACTTTTATTTTCTGTTGTAACTGATACCCATTCTAATGCCTTAATACTAGAGTGGGTAAGCAAATCACTTTTAACAAACTTAGTAAAATTTTGTTGATTGAAATAGTTATGTATATGGTATAGACCACGAATAGAATTTAAAATATTTTCTAAAGTAATAAAGGTTTGTTGTAATACACGTACATAATCATGTTGTTTTTGATGTATTTCAATAGCTTGTTTTGCTTCCCATCGGTTTACATAAACAAAAGCTGTTAAAGATAGTCCCAATCCAATGATTATAACTAAAAATAATGAAATATAAGTGTCTTTAATAGATATTTTATGCAACATTTGTTGTAATAATATTAATCATATCCAGATTTTAGCGGATGGAGTTAAATATTATGGAATTCTTTATGTTCCGAAGAAAATACATGTGAATATAAATTAGCAATCCATTGTTTACCTTCTTGAGTGACACGTAAATAATGTAAAGCATTTTGAATATAACTACTTACAATCCCCCAATAAAATGAAGGATATTTAACTCGTAAATCATAAGGAGAATAATAGCCTAATTGTTCATTTATCCCAATTTCTTGAAATTCATAAAATAAGGTAGGTAATTTGCGTAAATAATGTGGATCTGCTAGTTGACCAATTAAATCTGCTGCTCTTACCAAACCTGGATAAGAAGAAGTACTCTGGTGATCAGTATCATCTGGTACAGGAAAGCGAGTTAATTCTATATTGGCAGCGATTACTTCAGCATCAATGATAGGATTGCCTCCAAAACGTTCTCGAATGAAAAGTTTACCTCGATCCACATGATAAGGTGACATTGAGGCATCAGTTGCTCCTTGTGGTAAAGTTACCATCTCATTTTTGATCCCAGTAGTATAACGTCCACCATTGTCATCTCGACATATTCCACGCACATGACCTATATCATGGCATAATAAAGAAATTATAAAATTCAACCAATCTCGGTGAGAAACTCCACCTTCACGAATGTGTTTGCCTCGTAAAATTTCTTGGCCAACTAAAGTTACCATAATAGTATGTTCCATATTATGATACATTGCATCACTATTAGCAAAATGCTCTAAAGCCATACGCCCAGCCCAAGAAATAATCTCACTATTGCTTGCCTCCAGTTCACCATAATTGCGTCTATAGGCTTTATCAAGTTGTTCAACAAAACCATCAATAACTAATTCAGTAGGATTAAACATTTTATAATACCCTAATTAATATTTTAGTCAGAATTATATAGTATTGTAACTAAATTGTTAAATACTTACAAAATTTTAATATATACTTCTTTATTTATGAAATTATCTTAAGTTTTTTAAATAGTTTAAGGTTCATTAAAATTAGTTTTTAGAGCTTTATGGTGTTTCCAAATTATACAAAGTCTATTAAAAATATAATATGCAAATATGATAACTTTCCAAATTATAACCTAAAATACTTTGAAATACACGAATTTTATTCTTTCTGAATCGGTATTTGAGATGATGTTGAAATCTTAAAGTAAGATAAAGGTTTATCGTTCAGATGATTAAACTTTATTGTTAGAATCAGAATTCACAGAATGATAGAATTTCCAAAATAACTGCACTGAGTTTATGTTTTTTAATCCTGAAAATTCTTAAATTTTGAAAATCCTGACTATTTAATATAAATATCTTATGTTCCTAAATTTTATAAAGTATCAAGACAATTGACATTACACACCAAAACAACTAAAATAGCTATAAATACTAAATAGATTATTTGAATGTATAAACCAACTGGATTTCTAGCCAAACAATATTCCGTAACTAACGAAACTATCCAAAACTGGATAAAGGAAGGTAAGTTTGATAAAGTTAAAAAGACTAAAGGAGGGCATTACCGAGTATGGGTTGACGAACCAACAGTCACTATTCTCTACGCAAGAGTTTCAAGTTCCAAACAAATAACTTCTCTGGATAAACAAGAACAATTGCTCAAAGACAAGTACCCTGAAGCAACATTTATCTCTGACATTGCCTCCGGATTTAACCAAGATAGACGAGGTTATAAGAATCCCTACCCATTTTGGAATCAGCTATCAACGGCACTCCACAACATGTTGTAGCAATCACATCAGACAGAATTACCCGAACAGGATTTGCTCTCATTAAATGGATAGTTGAACTACCAGGTGGAAGAATCGAGCTTTTGGAAGAATCAGATAATTCCGAACAATTTGATACTAAAACCCTTATCTCTTTCATTACCAGTTTCATCAACTCCCACTACGGAAAGCGGAGTGGACATAATCACCAGCAAAAAAACTAGGATTTATCCAGTAAATGAAGTTTTGTGGTTTTACTCTCTTAATTTATATCGCCGAGCTTACAACTTAACGAATTTATTATCTGAAGTTACGCAAAGAAGTATAAATAGCAAGATAAAAAATATTGAGAGTATTAAAAAAGCTTAAAAACAATAAAAGTAATAGATAAAATTAGACATACAGATTAAGATATGCGACGACAAGGCTGTCAAACTAATTGGATGGAGAACTTGTGAAAACAAGTAAAACCATTGGTGCATGAAATAGAATCACCAGATGGTGTATTGATATTCGATGATACGGTTCAAGAATTATATAGATGAAAATAAACTGTTGGCATTACAATCATACTAAAGGAAGTAATGTAAAAGATAAACTTATTAAACTATTAATGATCAATACCAGTGAATTTTGAATTAATTCATAAACCAGTTTACTAACTGATGTTACGCAGAGAGCTTCCTTAATTCCAAAAAACTAGCTTGCACAGCTTTCAGGTAAAGTTTAGTTTTAAGTGCAAAATGATT
>JASFYV010000026.1:0-4513 GCA_045046925.1 Candidatus Marithrix sp.
TTGGCATTTATTGATGGTTTACGCTATTAGAATTTTTTGGTTTTATACTTCCTGTTTCCTTAAATTTCTTTATTAATGTAAATACAAATTTTCCTGATATATTAAAACGTTTTGCTTCTCATTGAACCTTCTATTATATGCTTCTAATATCTTACTACGTAAGTCTAATGAATATGTTTTTCCCATTTTTTTACCTACATACAATTGATTTAGTATGCCATACCATCGGGATTTGCTATAAATAAAATGTTTATCAATACTTATACAAAAAGTCTAATGCTAAAAATTGCTTCCAACATTGCAACTAAAATATATACTATCTAATTGATAAATGATATAATTCTTTATTAAATTCAAAAATATTAATTATTTGTATTTTTGTAGTCTATCAAATTGGGAAATACTATATATGAATATTTTTAAAAATTTAAAACTTACTACTCAGGTTTCTATCACGATAATTTTATTATTATTTTTAATATTTATTATTGGCGGAATTAGCTTAATTGGAATTAATAAAATTGGTTATGAGCTTACCGAAATAGCTGAAGAGGACATGCCATTTACTGAGGTTTTTACTCAAATCAATATCAATCAACTTAAGCAAGCAATGTTATTTGAACGTGTTTCACATGCTGCTAATGATATTAAATCTATTACTAAAGCAAAAGAAGCCTTTTTTAAATTGGATAAAATTATTAATGCTAATTTCACAACTGGTGAAGTACTTATTAAAAAAACTTTAGCTAATTTTGCAAGAAGTAATCGAGCTATACAAGAAACTAACCAAATTAATAAGTTTTTAAATAGTACCAAACAAAAATATCAAGAATATGTTACACAAGTTCAAATAATATTTCAGTTACTTAACAAAGATCAAAAAACAAATGATTTGAGTAAAACTATAGAAATTTTAGAGGATGAATTGAATAAAGAGTTAAGCAATTCTCTACTAAAAATTGAGGAATTTACTACAAAATCTATTTTTATCACAAAACAACAGGAAAAAAACATCTTATTAATTGTGCTATTAGCAACTTTATTAGCTTTATTAATTGGAATTTTCAATGGCATCTATATTATACGGATTTTATCTAAATTTCTTAAACAAATTAATGAATTAGATACAAAAAACAAACAAGAAGACTGGCTGAAAACTGGGCAGACTAAATTAAATGAAAAAATTAGTGGAGAGCAAAAAATAACTAAATTGGCTAAAAATATTATTTCATTTTTAACTACTTATATTGATGCTCAAGTTGGGTTATTTTATTCAATAACTTCAGATAATAAATTACAAATAATTGCCAACTATGCTTACACTATACATAAAGATACACCTATTAAATTTAGTTTAGGGGAATCTTTAGTTGGGCAAGCAGCTCTAGAACAAAAAGTAATTTCAGTCACTCAAACTCCAGCTGAATGTCCATTAATTATTCGTTCTGGCTTAGCCGGAGCTTTACCACAGCATATATTATTGTTGCCTTTCTTATATGAAAATAATTTAAAAGGTATCATTGAAATAGGTTCTGCCACAGAAATTACTGATATGCAACGTAATTTTTTAGAACAGACTATGTCAAGTATCGGAATTGCGGTAAATACTGCTGAATCACATACTAAAATGCAAGCTTTATTAGGAAAAAGTCAACAACAGGCAGAAGAATTACAACTCAAACAGAAAGAAATGCAGCAAACTAATGAAGAACTACAAAGTCAATCAGAAGAACTGCAAAGCCAATCGGAAGAGTTACAAACTCAACAGGAAGAATTAAAACAAACTAATGAAATTTTGGAAGAACGAACTAAAAATTTAGAACAGCAAAAGTTTGAAACTCAGGCTAAAAATCAAGCCTTAGAAACTAACCGAATTGAAATGGAGAAAACTCAAGCTGCAATTGCTCTTAAAGCTGAAGAATTAGAACTAGCTAGTAAATATAAATCTGAGTTTTTAGCCAATATGTCGCATGAATTGCGTACTCCACTGAATAGTTTGCTTATTTTAGCTCAATTACTAGCTGAGAATAAACCTGATACTCTAACTGAAAAACAAATTGAATATGCCAAAACTATTCATAGTGCTGGGAAAGATTTACTTACTCTTATCAATGATATCTTAGATCTATCCAAAGTAGAAGCTGGTAAGATTGAAATACAATGGGAAAATATCTCTCTTAGTAATTTACTAACTATGATAGAACAGAAATTTTCACCTATTGCCGAAGATAAGAAAGTAAAATTTGGCATTACTATTAGAGATGAAGTTCCACAAATTTTAGTTACTGATAGTCAACGTATTAAACAAATTATCAATAACTTATTATCTAATGCTTTTAAATTCACCAGTGCTGGTAAAGTTCAATTATTGGTGCAACGTCCAACTAAAATTCCTACTAATCTTATTGGAGAAAATAGTTTAAAATTAAATAAAACTATTGCCATCAGTGTAGAAGACAGTGGGATAGGTATTCCAACAGATAAACAACAAACTATATTTGAAGCCTTTCAACAAGCTGATGGTTCTACCAGTCGTCGCTATGGTGGCACTGGGTTAGGATTATCTATTTCTAGACAGTTAGCTAGATTGCTTGGTGGAGAATTAACTTTGGTAAGTGAAGTAAACAAAGGCAGTACATTTACTCTATTTTTACCTGAGTCGGCTTCCAATCAAATTCTGACCGAAGAACCTTCATTAGAATCTTCCCCAATATTAACCAAACTGGAATTACCACAACTTACTCCTATTAAAGATGATAGAGATAATTTGCAACCAAATGATAAATCGATTTTATTTATTGAAGATGATAGAAAATTCTCTAGTATTTTAACAGATATAGCCAATGATAAAGGTTTTAAACACCTATTAGCTGAAGATGGTTTAACTGGTTTACAATTAGCTATAGAATACAAACCGAGTGCCATTATTTTAGATGTTGGTTTACCACAATTAAATGGTTGGAGCGTAATGGAAAGATTAAAAGATAATCCAGAAACTAGGCATATTCCAGTGCATTTTATGTCTGCTGCCGACCAAAAAAGTATTGATGCTAAAAAAATGGGAGCAATTGGTTATTTGCCCAAACCGATTAGCATGGAAAAACTCAAAGACGCATTTTTACATATAGAACAGTTTTTAGCCAGAATAGTAAAAAACCTATTATTGGTAACTGATACTGAACTAAATCAACAAGAAATGACCGGTTTATTAACTGGAGAAAATATTCAAATAACTCAATCATCAACTATCAAATCTGCTTTAGAAAATTTACAAACAGTAACATATGATTGCATCATTTTGGACATGGGTATAGAAAATGGTTCTGGTAATAAATTATTAGAATTAATGCAACAAGAAAAAGAACATTGTCAAATCCCAATAATTGCCTATTCCACTAATGTTTTAACTGTAGAAGAAGAAGCTTTATTAATGCGTTGTTCTGATAAACTCCCAATAAAATCAGTAAGTTCTTTAGAAAGATTATTGGATGAAGTGACTTTGTTTTTACATCAGATAGAAGCTAAATTATCCAATGAAAAACGTAATATGCTACACATGGTACATGATAAAGAAACTATTTTAAAGAATAAAAAGGTTTTAATAGTCGATGATGATGTGCGGAATGTATTTGCGTTAGCCACTGTATTAGAAGAAAATAACATGGAAACTATATGTGCCATAAACGGTCATGAAGGTTTGAAATTGTTAAAAAAACATAGTGATGTTGCGATAGTTTTAATGGATATTATGATGCCAGAAATGGATGGTTATGAATCAATGCACGAAATTCGCAAACAACCTAAATATCGCAAATTACCTATTATCGCTTTAACCGCTAAAGCCATGAAAGATGATAAAGTTAAATGTATTGAAGCAGGAGCTAACGATTACTTAGCCAAACCAGTTGATGCCGATAAATTATTATCATTAATGCGAGTTTGGTTATATCGGTAATTAGAATTTTCAGCACCTTAGTTATAGCATTTCCAGATTGGATAGATTATAGTAATATAAGCAATTGATTTTTTGAATTTAATTAAGAATTAATATCATAACCCACTGTTTAATCCCATATCATTTGATTGCAAAGTCAAATATTGATTATAATATGGATCACCTTGTTTTAATCAATCTTGCCATTTTTTCATCATAAATATCATTATATTCAAATTTTTAGATGAGGTTTAAGTCTTGGATGAAGAAGTCTACTCGGTAACTACCAATGGTTCTTCATAATGCCACCATCCTTCATCTAGTTGATTGTATAGATAAAACCCAATATAATCAGAGATGAGCCTCAAAGGTATTTGGATGTAGTAAGGGAAAAGAATAAATTGTAGCACTACAATGAGCATACTGAGCTCCATTATGAAAGCAGTATGAATACTGATTTATTTAGAAAAGTTCTTGTTGTTAGGTATTAAAAAAACGTAATTGCTCAGCCCCCCCCAAATTAAGAAAAGAGAGAATTAAAAGGAGAAAGAACATTTTTGATAGAATGAAAAGTGGATA
>JASFYV010000027.1:0-29069 GCA_045046925.1 Candidatus Marithrix sp.
TTTTTTATTTCGACTCCTTCTTTTATTGAAAATATATTATCATATGCTTCTTGGTCTGGAAAAGGCCAAAAATCGTTATCCGTATAGGTTGGAAGAATACAATCTAATCGCCACTCACTTCCCCATTGTATCTTTATTTTTATCTTTTCCCAAAAAGAGATTTTTTTTAGTTTCTGCACCCTAAATTCAATATCAGAGGATAAGAAAACATAACATCTATCTATTATTTGAAGGTCTTGTTTTGACAAAATCTCAATTAAGGACACTTCTAGAAAATCGTCATACAATGTCCATAACCAATGTAAGATACAATTAATGGCAGGATCACTGATCGATGAAGGCCAGTTATCTTCTAACTTCCAGTTAGTGAGCAATCGCTTATCACGTATCTCTATCAAAAACGATATAGCTAAATTTCGAGCATCTCTATCAATCATTGCTAATTTTAACGGTATTTTATTGTTTAATAGCACGTAGGCTGGGCTGACCGTAAGGAAGCCCAACTCGTAAGGTGTATAAGCGGAGCGTCATACACCAAACCCAATTTAATGAGAATGATTGTGGAAAGGTGTATGACGCTATCGCTTATGAACCCTACGAATTAAATATGTGTTGTATACGGCTTACGAGTTTTATGGATTGATTGAGGAAGAGATTGAGATTGTGGGGGAGGATTGTTTATGGTAATATAGGGTTAAATAACATAAATACATAATAAAGATAAGAAAATGAGCAACGATATTGTACCTTTACCTAAAGTCCCTAATGAAATAAGGGAAGCTGTGAATAATAAAAAACTAGCTGTTTTTATTGGTGCTGGAGTATCAAGATTAGTAGGGTGCGATGGTTGGGATGCACTTGCAAGAAATCTTGTCAAAAAATGTTTTGATGAAGGTTTTATTAACTTTAAGGAACAAGAAACCCTTTCTCAAACTTCAGAACATAAAAAAACAATAACAATTTGTTATCACGTATTTAAGAAAAAAAATTGTGAAAATACTTTTTATGAAGAAATGGAAAAAGCCTTAAAAGAAGGTGAAGATATAAAAATTCCTAATATATATAATGATATTTATAAATTGGGAGGACTATTCATAACCACTAATGCTGATACTCATTTTGATAGATTATTTAATCCAGAAAATATTGGATGCCAAATTCAAGATTTTAACGCAAATCAGTTAGATAATACAAAACTTCTTAAAATTCATGGTTCTATAGAACATAGAAGTTCCTTAGTATTTACTGTTTCTGAATACATGAAAAGATATACAAATGAAATATTTAGAGAGTTTCTTGCAAAAATATTTAATGAATATATTGTACTTTTCTTAGGTTATGGTGTGTCTGAGTTTGAAATATTGGATTTTATGTTTCAAAACAGAGACCAAGATTCTGATCCAAGACATTTTATGCTGTCTCCATTTTATAAAGGTGAAGATAATATTCTTGCATATGAACAAGCATATTATAACGATCTTGGTGTTAAAATTATACCTTACGAAATGGATGTTAAAGGATATCATCAATTAATTGATGTAATTGAACATTGGAATAAAGAAATACGCCAAATAACATCATATTTATCTAACAATGTTAAAGTAATTGATAATGCAATAGAAAATATTTTAGAAGATAAAATATTAGAAACACTCCAAATAATAAAAAATGATAAAACTTTAGAAGATTATTTTTTAAAAAAACTTGCCGAAGCATTGAACCCTATTAGATGGTTAATTCCATTGTACGAAGCTAAATATTTTGAACCTAAAAATAATCCTAAACCTCAAGCAGTTCCTGATAAAAAAGATTATTATACAACACCATATTGGAATGTTTTAGGTACTCTTGAAAATATAGCACTAAAAAATGAAGAAAATCCTATTGATGAAATTTCCAAACTATTACTTAAAGATGAAATTTTCAAACTATTACTTAAAATTGTCGATGGAATTATTGAATATACTGAAGATGGAGAAAAAATAAATAACTATAGAACTAATTGGAAATTATTAGATACTATCTCCCATTTTCCTATAAAGTATATTAGTAAACAACATGTACAATTTGTTAAGGAAAAACTTGATTTTGGAATTAGTATATCAATAGGTAAATATTTTTTGCCAAAGCTTGTTCAAAGCAAAGCAACCGATGCAACCGACGATTTAATATTAAATTTGCTGGATATAATTTTAGATTACAAAAAACCTTTGGGTAAAGAATATGATAAATATATTTCAGTTATTAAACCTTATAAGCTGAAAGATATTTTGGATAAAAACAAGAAGAAAATTGCTAAAATTTGTGCTGTTGAAGCTGCTAATATTGGTATAAAGAAAATTCAAGATATAGTAAAAGAAGACAAATCTCAATTTAATTATGTATCAATACCCACAATAGAAAATCATAAACAAACACGGAATATTAATAACTATAAATGTCAACTTATTCATTTTGTTAGAGATATGTTTGAGGCAGTGAAACCAGAAGAATCTATAGTAAAAAATATGTTAAATGAGGAACATTTTATATTTAAACGTTTAGCATATCATCTAATAAATTATCACTACAATTCATTATCCCATTTATTTTGGAATATATCATATAATCCACTGAATATTTCTGGCATACATGAACTTTATGAGTTTTTCAAAGCTCATTGTAATAATTTTGATGAAACACAAATTGAAACTATTATTAACTGGATTGAAACCCAAGATTTCTCTCACTGTGAAGATAGAAAAAATATTAATGAGACTAAAGCTTATTATAAAAAAGAATGGCTTCATGCTCTATTAAAAAGTAATAATGAAAAAGTTAAGCAGCTTTATTATAATTATAATTTCATTAATGATGAAAAAATAAAACATCCTGGATTTCATTACTGGTCTGGTGGAGCTTATTCCGTACGATATATTAGTCCAATTGATGATGAAAATGAGTTTAAGAAGAAAACAAATGATGAAATTGTAGAATATATCAATTCGTATAAAGAAGATTTATCTCAAACAGGTCCTGTTAGGGTAAACCTTGCTTCTGCTATTAGGGATTTTATAGTAAATGATCCAGTAAGATTCTCTACCAATTTAACTCCATTTCTTTCTATACCTAGAGAATATCAACATGAATTTTTAGTAGGATTCAAAAAATTGTGGGAAAACAATAGAGATTTTGATTGTGAAGAACTGCTATCTTTTATAGAAAACTTAATAAAAAGTAATGACTTTTGGAATGAAACAAGTAATTATAACCGTTGGATTGTTAATATAATAGTAGATTTAATTGATGCAGGTACAGGAGATGATAAACATGCTTTTTCTCCCAATTTGTTACCAATTGCAGAACGAATAATTTTAATTCTGTTGGCAAAAGTGGAAAATGAGATGAATATGATGAATGATAGTATTGTGGACTCTGTTATAAATTCTTCAAAAGGTAAAATGTTTATAGCAGCCATAAATTACTCACTTCGTTATGCACGTCTCAATCGTCAAAATACAGAAAATAAATGGATAGAGTCCATAAAATCTGAATTTACCAAACGTCTTGATAAATCAATAGAATCAGGTTTAGAATTTTCAGTAATTATTGGGTGGTATCTTAGGGATCTAATCTATCTTGATGAACAATGGGTAATTGATAATTTCAATAAAATATTTGACCTTGAAAGTGACAAACATTGGGAAGCTGCTTTTACTGGACATATTGTTATGGAATCTTCAATATATGAAGAAATATATAATCTTTTACGTTATAACGGTCACTATGAAAAATGGCTTTCCCAACCTTTTGATGATAAAAGTGTGGCAGATAAGCTTGTTCAAAATATAGTTATTGGGTATTTAGCCGAATGGGATGATTTAGAAGACGCAGGTGGTTTAATCAATAAAGTATTTGCAACTGACAATACCGAATATATCTCCGAAATTATCTCTTTTATGTGGTCTTATAAAAATAAAGGTGATGAAAAGTTTAAAAATAAAGTTAACCCTTTATGGAAGGTAATAATAAACAAAATAACTACAGACGATAAATTAACTCTAAATTCTGATAAAGGTTATCATGCTATCGCATCTGATTTAGCAAAATGGTTATCTATTGTTGATTCTATTGATGATGATATTTACAAATGGTTGCAAATTTCTATGGAAGTTATGGGTGAAAATGATGATTCTCATTCTCTTCTAGCAGAATACCTTCTTAAACATGTTAAAACAACACCAACTAAAGTAGGTAAATTGTATCTAAAAATGATTGATTCTGATGTTTATTTAGATTATAAAAAAGAAGATATAACTGCTACAATTAATTTTTTATATAACTCAGATGAAAAAGAAATAGCTAATAGAATCTGTAATTCTTATCTTTCAAAAGGATTTGATTTCTTGAGAGATACTTTTGAGAAATATAATAAGTCCTAATTTAATCGTTTTATCAACATCCCCAAACTCCAGTTTGGTAAAACGCACTGCCAAGAAGCTCCGCTTCGTCTTCCTAGTTCCAACTATCCTAAAATACCAACATTATACTAATTCAAAGCAGAGCTTTGGGAACAATAAGATATTACCTATGTTGATTACTACTACCAAAAATCTTTGGTAATCCTAAACAAAGTAGTGATACATAAAATTAAATAATATTAACATTATAATAGTGTATAAATTAAAAGATAGCTCCAATATGGTTAGAAAGTTTTTTGGAGAAAGATAAAGTTTGACGAACCAAACGAGAAATATGTTGTCTCATGCTACAATTAATTTATGGTTTATATCAAAACTGCTTTTCATCATAAACATTATTGAACTATTTTAAATATGGAACCTCATTTTGCTTTATATTTTATTGATATAGTTGGAACTTGTAATCTCAGATGCCCATCTTGCCCGGTTGGAAATTTTCAACCAAATGATTTTATAGATAAATCTCGCCCTAAAGGATTTATGCAGCTATCTTTATTTGAAGCAATTTTGGATAAGATCAAACGTGAAGATAATGAACATAAATACACGGTAATTAGTGTTTATAATTGGGGTGAACCCCTGTTGCATCCAGAGTATCCTAAGTTTATAGAGGCAATTAAAGCTCGAGGATTTTATGCCGAAGTTTCTACTAATTTAAATGTAAAAGATGTTAAAAATGTAGTGGTTTCTGCACCACATAAATTAGTTATATCTCTGTCAGGTTATCACAAATCTGTTTATGCGAAAACTCATAGTAAGGGTAACGCAAATTTAATGATATCTAATTTATATAAGTTGCGTTATTATATGGATAAGTTGAAACAAGATTTTGCGGTTGAGCTGTCTTATCATTTGTATGAGCATAATGTGGGCAAAGATTTAGCACGAATAATGCAAATAGCTACTGATCTTGGTTTTCATTTTAGTTCAGATTTAACTTTACTCATGCCATTAGAAAAAACTATGAAATATTTGCATGGAGAACAGTTATCAGAACCAGAACAAAAGCTGGTTTCTCTAATGTTAATAAAACCTGAAGAACAAGCTCAATTAGCTCAAGCTTATAAAAATACAACTTGTTCATTGCTAAATTGGAAAACTATAAATTTTGATGGGTCGATGGCTATATGTTGTGCAGTTTATGATTATAAACATAATGTTACTGATAATTTTTTAGATGTTTCTCATGTTGAATTGGAACGACGAAAACAAAATCATTCATTATGCAAAAAATGTATGGCAGAAGGGTTACACGCATTAGCAACTTATACTGCCAGAACTGAACTAGACCAATTGATCAATGAACGTTTGCAAAAATTTGGTAGCACAGTTAGCAGAGATACTTCCCATCTAAGACATTATTCTTTTGATTCTTAAATAGACATCTTATTCTAAATAATGGTATATAAATGTAGGATGCAGTATGAATTGCATCAATCGTGTATCTAAGACTCGAAAGATGTAATTCGTACTCATTACATCCTACTAGATACCAATCAACTATCTCGTCCATATACATCTTCATAACGGACAATATCATCTTCACCTAAATAACTACCTGATTGGACTTCAATAATTTCTAATGGAATTCTGCCTTGATTTTCCAGTCTATGTTTAGTGCCTATTGGAATATAGGTGGATTGATTTTCAGTAAGAACAAACACTTCATCATTTTTAGTTATCTTAGCTGTGCCTTGTACAATCACCCAATGTTCGGAACGATGATAATGCATTTGTAAAGATAAACTGGAACCAGGATTAACAGTAATCCGTTTTACCTGAAATCTCTCTTTAATATCAATAGTTTCATAATATCCCCAAGGCCGATAAACTTTACGATGCAATTCTGTTTCACTTCGTTGACTTGCTTTCAATTGGGAAACAATTTGTTTAACATCCTGCACTTTATCTTTATGAGCAACTAATACTGCGTCGGCAGTTTCTATCACGATTAAATCTTGGATTCCCACTACAGCTAACAAACGATGTTCAGCTCGTAGATAACTATTAGTAACGTTTTCTGTAATTACATCACCCAAAGTAACATTGCCATTATCATCTTGCTCACTAACTTCCCACAATGATGACCACGCACCAACATCATTCCAACCAGCATCTAATGGAATAACTACTGCCGCATTAGTATGTTCCATTACTGCATAGTCGATTGAATCACTTGTACAAGCTTTAAAAGCTCCTGAATCTAAGCGTAAAAATTCTTTATCTTCTAAAGCATTATCAACTGCTAATCTACAAGTCCCCAAAATATCTGGAGCAAATTTTTCTAACTCTTGTAAATATTTAGCAGCTTTGAATAGAAACATTCCGCTATTCCAATAATATTTACCAGATTCTAAATACTGTTTAGCTATTTCTAAATCTGGTTTTTCAACAAAACTTTCCACTGACAAAGCAACTGTATCTTCTATAAAATCTGAAGCATTTATATAACCATAGCCAGTTTCCGGACTATTAGGCACAATTCCAAATGTAACTAAATAATTGGCCTCAGCTAATTGGATTCCTGCTTCAATAGCCTGACAAAACTTTGCGGCATCAGCAATCAAATGGTCAGCTGGTAACACCATTAATATTGCTTCTGGGTCTTTAGCTAAAGCGGTAAAGGCAGCTACAGCTACAGCTGGGGCAGTATTACGTCCTGCTGGTTCTAAAATAATATTAGCTGGTTCAATATCAATATTGTGCAATTGTTCTGCTACTAAAAATCGGTGTTTTTCATTACATACTATTACTGGGTTAGCCTGTTCGGTAAGACTGGCTAAACGTAAAATTGTATTTTGTAATAAAGTATTTTTTCCAACTAAAGCTAATAGCTGTTTGGGATAATGTTCGCGGGATAAAGGCCATAAACGGCTTCCTACCCCACCAGAGAGTATAACAGGAGTTAACATAATTATTTTCTATGAGTGTGTTACTGAATAATAAAAAATTTATAACATGATGTTATACAGATCGTATGTGGTAGAATGCAATAAAGGAAGAATTGCGTCGTTTGCATCTGGTAGCATCATCTTCTTATAATAATTCTTCTTCTAACTTTAATGCTTCTTGATTTAATTTAGTAAAAAATTGGAGTTTATATATATTATCTCGAGCAAGTTGATAATCTTTTTGAGCAAATTGTTTACTTAATAATGCTGTTAATTGTTGTTGCTCATGTTTGAGTTGTTGTAAAAAATCATTTATAGAATCAATAGGATTTGATCGCTGTTTAATACTATTAAGCTGCTCGTGTAATTCCATCTGCATCATTAGGAATTCACCTTCCATTTGGGGAGCATTATCAGTATCTATATCATGTAACTGTAATAAATAAAGTCCACATTTAAGAGGGTTTTTTAGAGTTTGAAAAGCTTCATTAATTTGTACAGCTTTTTGCATAGCCAATCGCCGTTCTCTTTCTGGAGCATTAACAAATTTATCAGGATGCACTACACGTTGTAAATTCCGATAATATGCAGAAAGTTTGTGAACATCTACATCAAAAGACTGTGGCAAATCAAAAATTGCAAAATAATTTTCCATTATACGGTAAAGCTCTCACCACAACCACATTGATCCTGAATGTTAGGATTGTTAAACTTAAATCCTTCACTTAAACCTTCTCTCAAAAAGTCGAGCTCAGTTCCATCTAAATAAACTAAACTTTTAGGATCGACAATAATTTTAATTCCTTGTGATTCAAATGTTTGATCATGTTCTTCAATTTGATCAACAAACTCTATAGCGTAAGCCATACCAGAACAACCAGAAGTTTTAACCCCTATTCGTAAACCTATACCTTTACCACGATTGGTAAGGCTTTTTTGAATATGTTTAGCAGCTTTTTCTGTAATTGTGATAGCCATTATTTGTTACCTTTGTTAATAGTGGGTCGTTAGATTATATCTATGGCACAATTTTATACTTTTCAACTTTTTAGAAGAAATTTCATCGATTGCAAAATAATATTTACCAAGCTAAAGTTTGGACATCTTTCTAAATAAAGATATATCATGTAGGATGCAGCATGAATTGCATCAAGATGTAATTCATAAACTCATTACATCCTACATGTCGTTTTCCGCCCAACTTAGGAAAGATGTCTAAACTTTATCCAATAGTGCATGACTAACAAATAAGGCTATAGTAAATAATACTAATGCTCCACCTTGATGAGTAGTAGCTAATACAACTGGAACTTGTAATAATAAGGTTGAAATACCAAGTGTTACTTGAATTAACATGACTATTAAGAATATATTTATTCCCCAACGAATTCGACTAGGAAACTTTGTTCTTTTAGCTATAATCCACAATGCAGTTACTATTAAAAATACTAATGTAGCAAGTACTCGATGGTCAAATTGTACTGTAGGAATATTTTCAAATAGGTTACGCCACATTGGTTCCATACTTAAAATACCATCTGGAATCCATTGACCAGCCATAAGTGGAAAAGTATTATAAGCTAAACCAGCTCTTAGGCCAGCTACAAAACCACCTGATAACATGGTAATAAAAATTAAACTAGTTGTAATTATAGAAAAGTTAGCTAAACTATGTTTCTGCCCCTTGTTTGGGTACAACAAACCTATAGCTACCCAAAACATATAACCATAAATTACTACAGCCAACCCAAAATGAGCTGTTAATCTATATTGGCTTACATGTGGGTTATCGACTAATCCACTTTTTACCATATACCAACCTAATAAACCTTGTAAACCACCTAAAATAAACATTATGATTAATTTAGGAACTAATGATTTGGCAACCATTCCTTTAAATATAAAAATTAACATTGGAATCATGAAAATAATCCCAATACCACGGCCTAACAATCTATGAGCATATTCAAACCAAAAAATACCCTTAAATTCTGTTAAATTCATATGGAAATTTCTTAATTGATATTCTGGAAATTGTTGATATTGTTGGAAAGCTATTTCCCAATCGGCTTGATTAAATGGTGGTAAGATTCCCATTATTGGTTTCCACACTACCATAGACAATCCAGAGCCTGTTAGCCTAGTTACTCCACCGAGTATTACCATGGCAAATATAGTCGCACAACAAATTAATAACCAAATAGCAATTGTTCTGTTTGAAGAGCTTGCAATACTGTTCATTTAGGTTCTAAAAATCCTTGTTAATAAAGTTGACTTGTATCAATGTATTCATCACTAAGTTAAGTGATACTTTGTTGTTATCATTATTATTTGTGGTTAACTTATAAATAGTTTAGTTAATTACTAATAATAATAGATATTTTGCGGTTTCCTATCCCTTAAGAATTAGCTCAATATATTTTAAATCTAAAATTGGTACACATATTGGGTTTGATATGCTCTAGGATTGCAAAAAGTTCAAACTGTGTCAAGTTTAACTATGTATATTATGTTCATAATTTTAATATTTATATAGAGGTAGCATTAAAATGAGTGAAGAAAAAGAAGAACGAGTGCCTGCTATGCAAAGACTGTTAGATAATCATTTTTTGCTTTTATTTATAGGAGTAACTATGCCTACAGTTTTTTACATTTTGTGGGGCGTTATGGAAATTGTCTCAATTCCTATCGCCAAATAATTGAGGAAATTAAATAATGAGTGCTATATTACCACCATCAGAACAAATCTGGTGGAAAACACCGGTCGGTAAAGAAGAAATTGTATGGATTGCTCTAGCTTTGACATGGTGTCTGATAATGTTTGCTATGATGCCGATTTGGCATATTTATGGTAAACAAAATCTTTCCAATGAAGCTTATAAAACTACTCCAGTTCAATATGAAGCTAAAGTTACAGCTATGGTTGAACAACATACAATACGTACCGTTTTATTAGGTTATAAGAAAGAAATTAAAGATGGTGTAGAAGTTAAAACAGGTGGTACGAAAGTTCCTGTAGTAGCTCCACCAGCTGGTAGTGATGTATATATGTTAGGAAGACTTTGGAGCTGGTATCCAATGTTAGAACTGAAAAAAGGTGAAAGCTATCGTTTACATCTATCGTCATTAGACTGGCAACATGGGTTTTCTTTACAACCAATTAACATTAATTTACAAGTAGTACCAGAGTATGAAATGGTTATAACTATAACCCCTGATACTTCTGGTGAATTTACGGTAGTTTGTAATGAATTTTGTGGAATTGGTCATCATCTTATGTTAGGTAAAATTTACGTTACGGAGGAGTAAAATAAATGTCACAATATCGAATTTGTCCTGACACTGGATTATATTTTGACCGTGCTGGTGAAGGTCTTATGAAGGCCAATGCAGTAGCAGGTGTAGTTGCTTTATTAGTTGCCGGTGTACTGGCTCTATTAGTTGGTTTAACTAGGTGGCCAGCTATTCATTATTTAGGAGCATCTGATTTTTACTTAGTGTTAACCGCTCATGGTCTTAATGCTTTGATTTTTTGGATGATATTTTTTGAAATGGCGATTTTATATTTCGCTTCTTCAAGTCTATTAAGATGTAGATTAGCAACTCCACGCTGGGCCTGGTTAGGATTTACATTAATGTTGATCGGTGCAATTATGACCAACGTTGCTATTTTTCAAGGTAGTTCCAGTGTAATGATGACCTCTTATGCACCTATGGAAGCAGCTCCTCATTTTTATTTGGGATTAATTCTATTTGCAGTAGGTGCTTTAGTTGGTTGTTTTGTATTCTTAGGTACATTAGTAATTGCTAAAGAAGAACATACTTATGAAGGCTCTATACCTCTAGTAACATTTGGAGCATTGACCGCTTGCATTATCGCTGTATTCACCATTGCTTCTGGTGCTATTATCTTGATTCCTAGCTTCTTATGGTCAATAGACCTAATTGGTCAGATTGATGCTCTAATGTATCGAGTAATTTGGTGGGGGATGGGACATAGCTCACAACAAATTAATATGGCTGCTCAGGTATCAGTTTGGTATGCAGTAGCAGCTATTGCATTTGGTGCTAAACCAATGTCAGAAAAAGTGAGTCGGACAGCATTTTTATTGTATATCTTATTTTTACAATTAGCATCTGCTCATCATATTTTAGCTGATCCTGGTGTTAGTTCAACTTGGAAGATATTCAATACCAGTTATGCAATGTACCTTGCAGTATTGGCTAGTATGATTCATGGTTTAACCGTACCAGGTTCTATCGAAGTTGCCCAACGCAAGAAAGGTCTAACTAACGGTCTGTTTGAATGGTTACGCAAAGCACCTTGGGGCAATCCGGTATTCTCAGGGGTATTTTTATCAATAATAACATTCGGATTCTTGGGTGGAATTACTGGTGTAGTTATGGGAACTGAGCAAATTAACTTGATCATCCATAATACTTTTTATGTGCCAGGGCATTTCCATGCTACCGTTGTGCTTGGTACTACCTTGACATTTATGGCTTTGACTTATTTCTTGATTCCGGTTTTATTCCGTCGAGAAATGATTATGCCAGGTTTAGCTAAATGGCAACCATATTTGTTTACTGGTGGTATGACTATCTTATCCTTATTTATGATGGGTGCTGGTACTTTAGGCGTACCACGTAGACATTGGGATGTTGGTTTTGCTCAAGCCGCTGAAATGGGATTGAAATTTGAATTCCCAGGTAGTGCAGAAATGATGTTAGGTCTGGTTGGTATTGGAACTGTTATTGCTGTTATTGGTGGGGCTTTATTCTTGGTAATTACTGTTGGTTCTATAGTATTTGGTAAGAAAATTGAAGAGTCTGCAGGTTTAATGCAAAGCTTTGGTTTTCCACTAGCAGCTTCTTGTTATACTTCTGAAAAGCTAGAGCCAGTCAAAGGCCCTGCTGCTGATTTGGAAGAACGTGGTTCAGCTGGATTTGAAGCTCCAGGAACTTTTGTATTAGCAATCGTCTTATTAGTAACCTTCGTGGTTTACTACTTTATTAACTGGAAATATTTATCTTCAGTTTGGCCAATGAGCTAAATTTACTGATAGTTTAAATTTAGGGCGAACTTGTTCGCCCTTTTTGATTAATTGATATTAGCCTTTTCGTGTTGCAAAATCACCCATAAAATCAACTAATGCTTGCACACCTTCTTCTGGCATAGCATTATAAATACTGGCACGCATTCCACCCACAGAACGATGTCCAGCCAAAGTAACCAAACCAGCTTGTTTAGCCTCTTCTAAGAAAGTTTTATTTAAATCTGGATTAGCTAAAGTAAATGGAACATTCATTTTAGAACGGTATTTACGCACTACTGGATTATCATAAAAATCATTATCATCAATAGCAGAATATAATAAATTAGCTTTATGTTTATTACGTTCAGTCATTGCCTCTATTCCACCCAATTTTTTCAGCCATTTAAATACTAAACCAGCTAAATACCAAGCGTAAGTTGGTGGAGTATTATACATGGAATCTGCTTTAGCATGAGCTTGATAAGTTGCCATAGTAGGCATTTTTGGCATAGCTTCACCGATTAAATCTTCTCGTATAATTACAATCGTCACACCAGCTGGGCCAATGTTTTTTTGAGCTCCGGCATATATCAAACCAAATTTAGATATATCAAATGGTTGGGATAAAATTATTGAAGACATGTCAGCTATTAAAGGCTTATCACCAACATCAGGGATACCATGGAATTTTAATCCATTAATGGTTTCATTTGGTGTGTAGTGAACATAAGCAGCGTTTGGGTCAAATCGCCATTCATCAGCTTTAGCAATTGTGGTAAATTTATTATCTTCAGAACTAGAAACAATGTTTACTTTACAGAATTTACTAGCTTCAGCAATCGCTTTTTTAGACCAAATGCCAGTATTAAAATAGTCAGCTTGCTGTTTATCTCCCAATAAGTTTATTGGAATCATACCAAATTGATTACTAGCTCCACCTTGTAAAAATAATATTTTATAATTATTGGGAATATTTAATAGTTCTCGCAAATCAGCTTGAGCTTGTTCTGCAATTGACATGAATTCTTTACCACGATGACTCATTTCCATCACCGACATACCAGTACCTTGCCAATCAAGCATTTCCGCTTGAGCTTGTTCCAAGACAGCAGTTGGTAACATTGCAGGACCAGCACTAAAATTAAAAACTCGTGACATAAATTACCTTTAGTTTATGGATTTTTATAGCAATCATTTAAATTTATTTTAAAAATATTATTTTTTATTTGCTTGTTTATATTTTAAATATTCTTGATGTAACGATTCGTTCCAATCTTTATCAGTAACATCCCAATCTCTAGCCCAATAAATAAAAATAGTATCAACTAGGGCAATTATAACTTTAAACACATATTTTGTGAAACCTAAATAAATTGCATGCCCAATTCCAACGATTGGCCCCCACACGATTGTAGTATATAACAAAGTATCAAGAGCTTGAGAGACTATTGTAGAAACATTATTTCTAAGCCATAGATGACGGCCTTGAGTTTTTTCTTTGATATAATGAAATATCCAAACATCAAAACTTTGGGTAACTAAGTATGCTAACAGGGAACCAAAAACAAAGAGAGGAGTAAAATTAAATATAGTTGCAATTGCATCATGAACTACGATGGCATTTTTTGTTTCTGAGGGTAAAAACATTAAGCTTGCATAAATCATTACTACCATAATTATGCTAGCAGCAAATCCTAATAATACAGCTCGTTGGCCTTCTCGGCGACCATATTTTTCACTTAATAAATCGGTGGCAAAGTAGATACCTGAATATAGGATTACGCCCAAACTAGTTTCCATGCCAAATATTACTGTCAGTTTAGGACCTTGAAAGTTACTTAACATGATATTAAGTATTACAACAGAATACAGCCCCATCTTTCCAAATAGTCGATATAGTAGCAATGTGACAGATAAATCAACAGAGACAATCAATACCCACAATAAATCTTGGTGTGTTGCAAAAAAATTCTCAATAGATAATGGCAACATATTTTTTAGTCCATCTACAAGTGCTGGGTGTATATAAATCTACCAAACTATGCAAATACTATAAAAAGTTAATAAGAGGTAATTGACAGAAATATGCCAAAGTTAGAGTAATTGACATCGCAGAGTAGGTAATCTTAGCCATGTAATTATATTTTATAAATTTAAAGCAAAATAATGTCCAACTATTTCAAAAAATACTTCAATTAAATATAATTATTTATAAAAAAATAATCAAGTCCAATATCTAGCTTACATATGTCAATGCTATTCATTATATAATAAAACTATTAAAGACACAAATCAATTATTTATATAATATAGGCATTTATACTAGATTTTTTCTAGTTAAATTGGTTAAAATATAAAATATATTATAATTTAGCTAATTAAGACCAAAACTTAAGTCCATTACAAATATACTTATCAAGTATTGAAACAACACTATGCCACCCTTATATCCCTAGCGTATTGAACTCTTAAGGCTAAATAAATAAATGACTATTGAAACGCATAAGGAAACTTTAGGTTTCCAAACAGAAGTAAAGCAATTACTTGATTTAATGATACACTCATTGTACAGCAATAAGGAAATTTTTTTACGAGAATTAATTTCCAATAGTTCAGATGCTGCTGATAAATTACGCTTTGAGGCTCTATCAGATGAAGCGTTATATGAAAATGATGCTGAACTAAAAATTTGGATCAATTTTGATAAAGATGCTAATACTATTACAGTACGTGATAATGGTATTGGTATGTCACGTGAAGAAGTAATAGAAAACGTTGGTACTATTGCTAAATCTGGAACTAAAGAATTTTTTCAATCTCTTACTGGTGACAAAACTAAAGATACCCAGTTAATTGGCCAATTTGGAGTTGGATTTTATTCATCGTTTATTGTTGCTGATAAAGTTACATTAGTTACTCGTAGAGCTGGTTTAGAGCCTTCACATGGAGTAAGATGGGAATCTACTGGTAATGGTGAATATGATATTGAAACCATTGAATGTCCCAAACATGGTACAGAAGTTACGCTACATTTACGCTCTGATGAAGATGAATTTTTATCTGAATATAGTTTACAAAGCATCATTAAAAAGTATTCAGATCATATCACATTACCAATTGTGATGCCAAAAGTTACCACTGATGAAGAAAAAAATGAAACTACTATTGAAGAAGAAGTAGTTAATACAGCTACAGCACTATGGGCTAGAGCTAAATCAGAAATAACCCCAGAAGAATATACCGAATTTTATAAGCATGTAGCTCATGATTTTGAAGCTCCTTTGACTTATATTCATAATAAAGTTGAAGGTAAAAATGAGTATACTACCTTATTATTTATTCCAGCTCGAGCTCCATTTGACCTATGGGATCGTAATAATCGGCATGGAGTAAAGTTATACGTGCGACGTATATTTATCATGGATGATGAAGAAAAACTGTTACCACCTTATTTGCGTTTTATGCGTGGTGTAATTGACAGTAATGACTTGCCACTAAATATCTCACGAGAAATATTACAGCACAATAAACAAATTGATGCAATTCGTTCTGGAACAGTAAAGAAAATTCTCAGTGAGTTAGAAAATTTAGCAAAAAATGAGCCTGAAAAATATACAACTTTTTGGACTCAATTTGGTAAAGTAGTTAAGGAAGGTGTAATTGACGATTCTGGTAATAGGGAACGTATCGCTAAATTATTGCGCTTCTCTACTACTTACGATGATAATACCATCCAAGCTATTGGATTAGAAGACTATGTAGGACGTATGCAAGAAGGGCAAGAAAAAATCTATTATATCACTGCCGAAAACTTTGCCGCAGCTAAAAATAGTCCTCATTTAGAAATTTTCCGTAAAAAGAATATTGAAGTTTTACTGTTATCTGAACAAATAGATGAGTGGTTAGGTTCACATTTAACTGAGTTTGATGGTAAAAATCTCCAATCTATCACTAAGGGTGAATTAGATTTAGGTAGTTTAGAAAATGAAGAAGAAAAACAAGAAGCTGAAAAAGCCTCTGATTCTTTAAAACCATTATTAGAAAAAATTAAAACTGTTTTAGAAGCAAAAGTTAGTGAAGTTCGGGTTACTTATCGATTGACATCTTCACCAGCCTGTTTAGTAGCAGATGCCAATGCTATGGATGCCAGTTTGGAACGTTTACTTAAATCTTCTGGCCAGAACTTTGGCGGAGGTAGTAAGCCAGTTTTGGAAGTAAATCCTCAGCATCCGATTGTAGTTGCTATACAAGAAGAAAAAGATGAAGAACGGTTTAAGAATTGGGTATTAACTTTGTTTGATCAAGCTTTGTTGAGTGAAGGTGGGCAATTAGATGATCCAAGTATTTTTGTGAAACGTATCAATGATATGTTTATATCTATGGGTAATTTATCTTCTTCACGAATTATTACTCCTGATTAGGTTAGGGTAATCTCTTGATATTATATTTGACATGATAATAACATAGGTAATATTTAGGGCAACCATGAAGGATTGCCCCTACAAAATATTTTGTGGGGTAATTTCTTGTGGTTATCCTAATTAGAGCATTTTTCTATGTTCTAATAAAGGTTCAAAAAACTGTTGAGCTAATCGGGAAAATTCTTTATTCAACAATGGATTATCTTCAGTTCCAAAACATAATTTATAATAATTATCCTGTACTTCTCCTGCTATAAAATCATTACCTTGCCAAATATCAGCAGCTTTATACAAAGCAGTATCTTTGTCTTTTTGAAAGTTTTCTACAAAATTAAAAGAAGTCTGCGGAAAGAATAATAATGGCTGGATTAAACCTTGCCAATAATACTCTTGGACTAAAGTTTGTAAAATCTGTTTGCTATCTGCTACTGGCATAAACTCCCAAGCCTCATTTGCTCCTATTACTATGCTATGGCATGATGAAATTGGTAAACTGTTCAGGATTAAATGCTGAATCCAAACTTGGATAAAATCTTTGGCTTTAAGCCTGGCATACCGATAATTAACTAATTTATCATTCCATAATTGACCTAAATTTCCAATTATAGTTATATTTCCTAGTGCAATTTTTTTTATATTAATAGGTTTACCTTGCTTTAATACTTGGTTGACTTGTTGGATAAATGGTTTTACTTCTCCAATAATTTTATTATATACATAATCACCTACCTGTCCATGTGGCAATTGACCACTAGCTTTAACAATAGTTTTATATTCTTGTAAATTAATACCTTGCAAACCTTTTTCTATCAATGTTTTATTAAGAGAATAACGTTCTAAACCTGAGACTTCAAACGGTTCGTTACTATTAAAAGCCTCTGTAGAATGATGTAATTCTATTCCTAAGCGGTGTTTTAATAAAAAAGCAGTTGGATGGTTAAAAAATTTAATAAGGTTATTAAGTTCTATTGTTTGGTATTCTGGTTCTGGAGTTGATAATGGAGTAGTAATAAAAAAGTTATTTGCTTGACGTTCCTGTCGCAAAGCATCGCTAGCAATACAGTATTCATCAGAAAAACTAAATAAAGATTTGGTCTGATTAAAATATCTAGGGCTGAAAGCTTGTAATGGATGTTTGGTTATTTGGAATATTTCTGCTTCAGAATTGATATAATCCAATAACTCGCTTACCAATATTGATGGAGGAATAATAGTATTATCATGGATGCTTTGCCCAACATAACTGATATAAAAATATTCTCTAGCTGCTAATAAAGCTTCTAAAAATAAATACCGATCATTATGACGTTGTGAACGATCTCCCTTCTTTGGATGCCTGATGATAAGGTCAAAATTAAGTAGTTTGTTAGGACGTGGAAAGCTTTGATCATTCATGCCTAGTAAGCAAATAACCCTGAATGGGATACTACGACTATGGTTTATGGCAGAAAATGATACACATCCAGTCATAAAGCTACTACTTTGTTCTTCTTGAGTTAAAGAATGTTGCAAGCATTCAAAAATAACTGCATAACTAACTGGAGTTGTAAAATCTTGGCTATTGGTAATTAAATCGTTTAGAGCTTTACGAATTACTTGAGTATTTTCATCTTCTATTGCTAAAAAATCTTCTAGTAAATCACCAAATAGTTGTGACCATTCCAGTATAGTATGTGATTGTCGCATTTTCTGCACATAAGCAAATAACTGTTCAATAAAGCTAATTAATTTACCTAAGATTAAGCTATCACTGCCTTCAATTGCATCATACGGCAAAATTCCTTGAAACATTTCTGTTGGTAGTGCATAACCCAATAATAATCTTTTTAACCCAAGTAACCAGGTATTTTCCTCAAATTCTGGTAAATTCATACGAGCTTTATCAGCTTTATCCATACCCCAACGAATTGCAGTTTTATCGATCCAATAGCGAATTAATTCTAAATCTCTTTCAGTAAAAGAAAAATGTTGTTGGATAATTTCTGATTCTAAAATATTCAATACTTCACTAACAGTAAAACGGCCTTTAGTTAATTCTAAAATTGCTAGAAAAGTATTAACTATAATATTTTTGGCTGGTAAATTACGATCTGCAATAGTGAATGGAATTTGCTTTAAATTATCTGGAATTGTATCAAATACTGCTTCTATAAATGGAGCATAAGTTTCAATATCTGAGACCATTACCAAGATATCTTTTGGCAATAATTCTGGTTGGTCTGCAAATAAAGCTAGTAATTGATCATGTAAAACTTCAATTTCCCGCAAAGGACTATGGCAGTTATGAATTTGAATGGATTTATCAATTATAGAATATTCTGTCTCTGTCAAGTTCAGAATATCAGTTTGAATCCGGTGTAATAAAGAATTATTGTCTGGAAGAATAAAATGCTTATGTTCAACATGTTGATATTCATTAAACATATCGATAAAATTACGGCCAATTTTACCCATTGAAGCTAATAAGGTATTGCCTTTTATAAAATAATCATCTGTAGTATGAGCCATTTCACTATCTGTAACAATATCTCCCCAATATTCCCGACAAGGATTCATCACAAATACATGTACATCTATAACTTGACCCAATTTTGCCAACACTTCCAAATGAAATTCGGGCAATACTGAAATACCAAACACTATCATCCGTTGAAAGTGTGGTTTACCAGTTGATAACTTTGTAAAAAACTCATTGCGTAATTTAGCTCGATGATAATTACCATATTGTATCGTTAATTCTCGCCATAATATTGCCTGCCAATTAGCCTGAGTATCTGATAATAATGGCTGCTTACCAATTTCCCAATCAAATAACCAATTGGGCCGATATACTGTATATTGGTCAAATACATCTGCAATTCTCCATGCTAATTGGAAGTTTTTTATTGCAGATTCATCAGTTTGTAAGTAATCTTTTAATTCCTGAAATTCTGGATCATTAATAAACTTTGGTAATATATTCATTATTTTCCATACAATTACCTCATGTTTAAAACCAGATATATCTGTATTGGTTCGTAGAATATCTTTAAATACATACCATAACATGGCATCTGGCCGCATAAAACGGCTATTAGCCCATACTCCTAAAGTATCAGCCAATAACATTGACAACCATTTTTCCATACCTTGATCTTGTACTACAATATTTTCTGGGATTAATGGTGGCAAAGGCGAACTTTTAATTAACTTGGCTAAAGCTTGGATCAGGTATTCTAAACGATTACTAGTATGGATATGCAGCATATTTTTTAACTAATTTTTACAGCAAATATAATTAGTTCTTTAAATTTATTAAAAAAATTATAGAAAAAGTCATTAAAATCTAAGAAATATCTGGATCAAACAATTTCTAAATTTCATTTGGAATCAAATTAAATGTTAATGCTTCTAAATCCTCCTTGAACTCTTCACCATATTCCTCAGAATCCTCATCTTCAGAATCATAAATCCAATTTACTACAATATTTTTATTATTGGTCGAAGCTTCTTCTTCTAATTTATAAAATAAATCTAACAACATTTTTGAGGAACTACTATTGAAATAAATAAGAGAGATATTAATTGTAAAAACTTGTTTTTCTAATTGTTCCAGATAGTCATCTAATAAATTAAAAATTGGAGCTATAAAACTAGCAACATTTTCTGGGTAACATTCACCTTTAAATTCAAGCAAGTCTTTTTCAATATCAAAAGTAATTTGGGGAGTATGTTTGGTTACTTCTATAACTAGATTTTTCATAAGCTTAAACTATCGCAATTAAATTGTTGTTTTTAAAGAAAAAAATGAAAAATCATCATCAATTTTCTGGACTTCAAACTCAATTGGTTTTACCGATTTTCTAGCCAATTCAATAAAACCTAATCCAGCTCCTTTACTATCTTCAGGAGTATCATTTCTACGTCTTTCTTTATAATACTGTTTTAGCTCATTTCTGTCCATAACCTGTAATTTGCTTAGTTGTTCTTTAATTGAATCAACAACTTCATTATAAACAATATTACCGCATGATACATAATAATATTCATTGTCAAAACCAACTCCAATAATACCACTACTCAATTCAGGTTTTTCTGCACCAGGAGGAGTTTTTTCAGCTGAATAATGGATGATATTCTGGCTTTGTTCTACAAACATAGAAAATACTTTAACAATTGTTGAAGAATCAGCATCATCAAATTTCATTTTATTCCTCAAGGTATCACCAATTCCTACCATAAGTTCCTGTGATATAGGGCCACCAAAACAAAAAAATAGCCCTTGCTGATTAAGCATTACTTTCAATTCATGTAGATTTGACAACATTATATTTTCCTTTATTAAAAACCGACTTTGTACAGAATAAGAGTATAATACATTATTTAGTTAAATCTAGGTTAGATAAAGTAAAATTGGTGTTTATGAAAATATTGAGTTTTATTATTACCTAACCAACAAATTATCCTGTACAAAGAAAAATTAATTAAAATCTAAATCAATTCCGTCGATACTTGATTATATTAAACTAAGTTTGATAGTTATACTTTGAATTAGTATAATTTCTAAAAAACTGTTCTAAAATTTATTCATTATTCTTGTGATTCAATATACATTTTAGCATTTTCAATAGAGATAGCAATTAAATTTTACTAAAGTATAAATATAGTAATTCCAGAACGGTAGTAAGATAGTATATTAATTATTAACTTAAGTTACGCAGACTGTATATGGATTTAACGTAGTGGGAAATGTTATAGATATAGTATTTCCCGATTCATTTAAATACAATATTCCCTAATTTCCTCCTTAAATAAGGAGGGTACGAAAGGGGTGTTTATGTGCTTTATACAAACGGGAAACGCTATATTTTCATCTTGCGTTTGTTATAAAATCGCAATATTTTAACTGAAGTTTCGTCTAACAAGACATGAGTTTTAAACTATTTGTGGGACTATAGAATGAGCAGAATTATTTTTGCTGGTACTCCACAGTTTTCAGTACCAAGTTTATTAGCTATATTAAACTCACAACATAATATTTGTGCTGTTTATACTCAGCCAGACCGCAAAGCTGGCAGAGGAAGAAAACTACAAGCTAGTCCAGTCAAATTAGCTGCTTTAGAATATGGCATTAATATCTATCAGCCAACTACATTAAAAAATGAAACAGTACAAATTCAACTTAAAGAATTACAAGCTGATTTAATGGTAGTAGTTGCATATGGTCTAATTTTACCAAAGATTATTTTAGAAACACCTAAACTTGGGTGTATTAATGTACATGCTTCTCTATTACCACGTTGGCGTGGAGCTGCCCCTATTCAACGTGCGTTATTAGCTGGTGATAATACTACCGGCATAACTTTAATGCAAATGGATGTTGGGCTTGATACTGGTGGAATGATAAAAACAGCTAGTTGCGAAATTTTAGCAGATGATAATGGCCAAACTTTACATGATCGGCTTTCAGTAATAGGAGCAAGATTACTAGCTGATATAATAGATGAAATTGGGAATTTACCTGTTATTCCACAGGATGATAATAAAGCAACTTATGCTAAAAAACTAGAAAAAATTGAAGCTAAACTAGATTGGCAAGAACCAGCAATTGTATTAGAACGAAAAATAAGAGCTTTCAATCCTTGGCCAGTTGCTCAAGCAGATTTATTTGGACAAACTTTACGAATTTGGGAAGCTCAAGTTATATCTACTCCTACCTCTGAATCAATTGGAAATATTATTCGTTGTCAACGTAATGGAATTGATATCGCAACTTCTGATGGGATTTTACGCTTGTTAAAGGTTCAAAGAGCTGGTAAAAAACCAATGCCTGTTAGTGATTTTCTAAATGCTAATCCAGAATTATTACGTAATTAAATCATATAACCGTATCAATTTGAGCTTTAAATGACTAAAACTTAGGTTGAGATTAGCTATGATAATAATGAAGTTATCGTGGTTGTATATCCCGCAAATGTTTATTGACTGACAACCAGGTTCCAATCAAACCTAATGAAATACCGATTGCTAATAATGTCAAACTTGGGAAAATACCTAAAGTAATTAGCTCAAATTTACTATAGTATAATTCTGTTAGATTTCTGACTGGAGTTTGTAATGACCATAAAGATAAACCGACCAATAACCAAGCAATTAAACTACCTAACAAACCATACCAAAAACCAGTATATAAAAAAGGTCGTCTGATAAAAGCGTCGGTTGCTCCAACTAGTTTGTTAATTTCTATCTCATCTCGACGACTTTGAATTGTCAAACGGATGGTATTTCCAACTATTAATAATACGGCTAATGATAGCAATATAGCTAACAGTAAAGTTCCATGTTGGACAATTTTTAACATTGCAAACAATCGTTTGGCCCATAACATATCAAATTGAGCTACATCTACTTCTATTAATTCTTGCAATTTTTCTAATAAGATTTGATTAATTGCATTATCATTAGAAGCTGGTTGGACTACTAACACTGCTGGTAAAGGATTTTCCCCCAGAGTTTGTAAAGCATCACCGGAAAAAGTTTGGTATTCTTTTAAAGCATCAGCAGGAGTAATAAGTCGTACATTAGAAATATCTGGATGCTGATATAATCTATCTGCCAACTCATCGACTTTTTGTTCATCTAAATCATGTCGTAAAAATAAAGAAATCTGAGCAGCCCCACCCCAATCACGGCTGATATATTGTACATTTTCTAATAATAAATATAAACCTGTTGGTAAAGCCAAAGCAATTCCAATCATTCCTAGCAGCATAATACTAGACAATGGAGTGCGTACAATATTTCCAAGGCTGGAGAGTAAAACATATAGCTGATATGACAACCAAGCATTAGAAGATTTTTTAGAACGAGACTTGTTCATTTTATTGGATAAGTGTCTCCAACTAAATTACCTTGTTGTAAAATAAGAGTACGATGACCCATGCTTTTAATTAATCCCAAGGCGTGTGAAGCAATCAATACTGTAACTCCTACTTGATTAAACTGTAAAAATAAATTCATAATTTCTTTGGCTAATGCTGGATCAAGATTACCTGTTGGTTCATCTGCTAATATAATTGGTGGTTTATTAACTACAGCTCGTGCGATTCCAACTCGTTGTTGTTGGCCACCAGATAAAGTTATTGGATAGCTTTTTTCCTTGTTAAGTAAACCAACTTTATCTAGGGCTGCTCTTACTCGACGACGGATTTCTTTATGTCCACAACCTACAACTATCAATGGTAATGCTACATTATCAAATACAGTTCGATCAAATAATAACCGATGATCTTGAAATGCCATTCCTATCCGTCTTCGTAAGTAAGGTACATGATGGTTAGCTAGACGGTTTATATTTTGCCCATTAATTAAAATTTGCCCACCAACATTACGTTCTAACAATGCAATTAAACGCAACAATGTAGTTTTTCCAGCTCCAGAATGACCAGTTAAAAAGGCTAATTCTCCACGTTTTAAATGGAAGCTAACACTTTGTAAAGCTTGATAGCTATTTGGATAACGTTTACTAACTTCATTAAAAATAATCATGTTTGATAAATAGTCTAAAATAACTATACGAATTTACTTAATTATAATTGCAACTCGACGATTTTGGGCTTGTCCCATTTTAGTATTATTTGACATAATTGGATTAGCTTCTCCCTCACCTCGGTAATAAATTTTATATGCTGGTATTCCTAAACCAACTAGATAATTTGCTACGTTTGCAGCTCGTTTACTAGATAATTTTTGATTATAAATTTCGGAACCTACATTATCAGTATGACCTACTACTTCGATATTCTGTAATGAATATATATTAAGTTGAGCAACTAGGCTTTTTAAAATATCTCCAGCTTGAGGATGTAAAACTGCTTTATTAAAAGCAAATAATATATCTCCGGCCAGATTTACATTCATAATATTTACATTGCCACCTGCTCTTTTTTGATTATAACATTTGTCTGGCCACGTTGTATTAGGTGATTGTGGAGTTTTTACACATTCATAATCTTGAGTTACAACTGGATTTCCATAAGAGTCAATTAGATAACTATTATTCCATTCATCCGCCATTGCTAAATTTAATATACTACTTACTAATATCCCTAATAAAATATTAAAACGCATGTACTCTCCTAAGCAATTTTTAATTAAATTCAATATCATGTATTTAATTTATGTTAATATAACTCATCCAATTGGGAAATGCTATAGTTCAAAAAGCTGGGCTATTAACCCAACCTTTAACTAAACTTAATCACGTAATAAAGAAATATTACCTTTATAATTAAAAGGAATTGCCGCAGAAGTACCCATAACATTTACTCCGCCTGACAAATCATATTCAAACTTTCTATTTAACAAGCTTTTAAAATCTTTCCATTGACCAATAACACTCATTAAATTACTTACTACATCAATTTCCAAAAATTCCTCTCCATTAGCAGGAATAGTAATAGCTTTATCAGTACTACCAGTGGTAAATTCTTGCCCATTAATTTGTAATTTATAACTTAAACCAGTGATTGGAATTGGAATTGGATTAGGATTTTTGAGTTGTAATTTCAATTGATAATCTTGTTCTAACAAACCTAATTTGACCAATTTAAAGCCCTTTAAACTAACTTCAGGAGTAAATTGTTGTAAAGATGTAGGTACATTAGCACATGCTGTTAGTATACCGATAAGAATTAAAGAAATATTCAATTTTAATAATTTATACATAATAATGTCATTACTTGTAAGTTTAAAATAAGATTAAGAAACGATAATAAATTTAGATTATTAGACATCTTTCCTAAGATATATAATGTAGGATGCGGGATGAATTGCATCAATCGTGTATCGTGACTCGAAAGATGTAATTCGTAAACTCATTACATCCTACATGAAGTATGTCTATTTAATATCAAACATATTACCTAAAATAGTTACTACTTAAAATAATAACCAATTATTAATTGTAAAGTCAAGATAAAGAATATATTATGTAATTACTCATGTTTAGCATAAAGTTCATCAAAAATTAGTTTATAATTATCAAATAATATATATTATGCAACGTCGTTATTTTATATTAGGTTTATTAGGATTAGGTGGAATTTCTGCATTAAATGTTGATTCAGTATATTGGCCAGATGACAGCGAATTTTTTAATGCCTGTAAAAATCAGTTACCAGAACAATTAGCTCAACACAAAGTTGTACTATCGGCATTTCAGGATATAGATACAACTCAAGTATGGGATGGACATGTACATTTAGTTGGTTTAGGGGATACAGATAGTGGAATTTGGGTTAATCCTAGTTCTTTGAGTATATTAGATGTTAAACAATATGCTCAATTTCGTTTTTATCTTAATGCTAGTTGTCCAACCCCAGACATGCCAACAGATGAAGGTTTTATTAATCGGCTAAAAAGTCTCAAATTTGGGCGTGGTATAAAATTTATTTTATTAGCATTTGACTATAGTTATGATGAACAAGGTAAGCGTTTGACTAAACAAACGGCTTTTTATGTTCCTAATGATTATGCAGCAAAAATTCATCAACAATATCCAGATACGTTTGAATGGATAGCTTCAATTCATCCTTATCGTAAAGATTGTGTGGAAGCCTTAGAGCAAGCTTTTATCAAAGGAGCTAGAGGAGTAAAATGGTTGCCACCTGCAATGGGGATGAATCCAGCTTCTTCACTTTGTGATCGATTTTATAAAGCTATGGCTCATTGGGGAATTCCATTATTATGTCACTGTGGCGATGAGAAAGCAGTAGGTGGCACTAATACTCAAACATATGGTAATCCTTTAGGTTTACGCAGGGCTTTAGAGCATGGAGTAAAAGTAATAATTGCTCATTGTGGCTCACTTGGTAACAATATTGATACAGATAAAGGGGCAAATGGGCCATTAGTAAGTAATTTCAGTTTATTTGCTCGTCTTATGGATGAAGAACGTTATAATGGCTTATTATTTGGTGATATATCCGCTATAACTCAAACTGAACGAATGTCTAGCCTTACTACTTTAATTAGACGTAGTGATTGGCATCCAAGGTTATTATATGCCTCAGATTATCCATTACCAGGAATAATTCCATTAGTATCCTTACGCCAATTAAAAGATAATAATTATATTACAGAACAACAAGCCGTTATTTTAAAACAAGTGCGACATTATAATCCATTATTATTTGATTTTATTTTAAAACGGCATTTACGGATTGATAATCAAGGCTTTAGTAAAGAAGTTTTTCATACTCGTTCTTTATGGACTGGTATTAGAACTATAAATTAACTTGAACTATTTTAATAAATTAGTTATTGTAGTTAATTAATAACCTTTTATACAGAAAATCTTAGGAGAAAAATATAGATGTCTACAAAACACCCAATCGTTTCTATAACTGGTTCATCTGGAGCAGGAACTACTACGGTTAAAAAAGCTTTTGAAGATATTTTTCGGCGGGGTAGGTATGAAGCTGCCGTAATTGAAGGAGATAGTTTTCATCGCTATGATCGAGCTGGTATGAAAGAAGCTGTTATGCTGGCCGAAAACGAGGGTAAAGACCTTAGTCATTTTGGACCAGAAGCTAATTTATTTGATAAGTTAGAAGATTTATTTCATGAATATTCTGAAACTGGTAAAGGTCAAAATCGTAAATATTTACATAACGAAGAAGAAGCCGAACCTTATGGACAAGAACCTGGTACTTTTACTCCTTGGGAAGATATTCCTGCTACTACCGACATGTTATTTTATGAAGGTTTACACGGTGGAGTTGTTACCTCAGAAGCTAATGTAGCTCAGTGGGTAGACTTACTAGTTGGAGTAGTGCCTAGTGTAAATTTAGAATGGATTCAAAAAATTCGGCGGGATGTTGATGAACGTGGTTATTCAGCAGAAGCTGTTACCCATACTATTCTGCGTCGTATGCCTGATTATGTACAGTATATTACTCCACAATTTACTCATAGCCATATCAACTTCCAACGAGTACCATTAGTTGATACTTCTAATCCTTTTATCGCTCGTGAGATTCCGTCTGCAGATGAAAGTTTAGTAGTAATTCGGTTTAATAAGTACCGAGATCAGGACTATGCTTACTTATTAACTATGATCCATGATTCATTTATGTCTCGTCCTAATACTTTAGTAGTTCCTGGTGGTAAAATGGGATTTGCTATGCAAATTATTTTTAGACCAATTATCAGTGATATGATGGAAAAACGTCGTAAATTAATGGAATTCTAATATATCATAGGGTGGATATTTTAATTACCACCCTATCTCAGTTGATCCAATTATCCTAAATTACTGTTTAAAACGATAAATGATCATAATTTTTTGCCATATTTTACTAGATAAACCAATGGTTAAACTCTCCAATTCATTAACCTCTTTTAAAATTACTGTATCATCAAAGCTTTGCGTATATAAAGCCGCTACTTTACTAACTAAAGATAACATTTCAGCACAGTAATCAAGATAACGTGTTAATTCAAAAGCATTCATGGTTTGTTTTGGAGATGAAAAAGTACGTTTATCATTAGAAAAAGAACGTTCTGGGTCTTTAGTTAATTGGTGCATATCTATCACATGAGCTAAAGCTCGTAATTGATGAATTACTATCATTGCACTTTTTCGTTTTTTCCTGATTTCAAATGTCACAAAAAATAATAAAGCTGCTCCAATCAAAACTACTGTATTCATTCCTGCATCTAAAACTTGAAAAAAATCAGTAAATTCAATTTCATGAATAGCAGAGAAATCTACCGAAGAAACAATACCTAATAATAATATCACCACTAATATAAAAATAACTATTCCAACACCAGTACGCAACAGAACTTGAGGTTTTTGCAACCACTCACAATGCTTCTTTGATTCTTGAGCAATAGCATGCAATTCAACACAAACATAGCTTAGTCCAGACTTGGGAAATCGTTCATTAATACGTTTATGTAATAAATGGATTGTTTCAATAATCTTATTTGCATTTAATTTACGAGTAGAATTTAGAATTTTGTTTGTATCTAAGTAATTGTTTATATTTATTAATTTATCATCCATAGCTTGATATAATTGCATCTAAATTAAGAATGCTACGCACCTTTTAATAATTATTCCCATTAATTAATATATTTCTTAGCTATTTAACATAAATATTGTTCCTAAATTTTATTTAGGAACACAATGTTTTAGAAGCTTTGCTTCAAGTTTAGACCAAGCAGAGCTTGATAACCAGTGCGTTATAAAATTTGGGAACGATATTGAACTTA
>JASFYV010000028.1:0-10159 GCA_045046925.1 Candidatus Marithrix sp.
TTTAAAAGAACGTTACCGTAATCGACGTAAACGCTTTACGTTTTAATTGCTGCTATTTACAGAAATTTACTTCGTAAGGACTTTTGCAAGAGGTCTATTTGAAATTCACGAAAATTGAAGAAAAAACTAAATGTTCTTGTTGTAACGGTAGTAATGTTTTATGGATTAAAGATAGCTTAGGTTGTGCAAATCGTGTGAAATGCAATCACAATAAATATTCTATTCTTGACAAACTTGAGCAAAATAAAAGTTATATTGAAGGAACTAAGCATGATTTTAGAATAAAAAAGGTATATAAACCGCCTACTATATCCTTGAATGAAAGATTAAAAATATTACGCAATAAAGGGGAGCGGTGATAGGCGATAAGCGTTATACACCTTAAAATTAAGTAGGATTAGTATGTTATTTCAATCCTGATTTGTCGGTTAATATCTAGAGAATAAACTGTCGAATATACCTTATAATAAATAGTTAGGCACGAAAAAACAAAATGAACAATGAGCTATACAAATTTTAATACCTGCCCACCGTGCTGTACTATATATGCTTCATTGGGTAATGATATAATGCTTACGGAAATTGAAAAATTTATTTTGGGTGCTAATGTGACTTATGATCTTATCTTGCTAGAAAAATATGTATACAATGGGAAATACGTAAGGTGTTATAAGCGAAGCGTCATACATCAAATCCATGTAGTACATGATACTATCATTATATGCACCCTACGAACTTGATTTTAAAATTTTAGAAAGTTTAAGATAGGGTTGAAGAACATGAAAAAAACAGTGCTTTATATTTTTAATCTTTACATAATTTAAGGGTTTAACTGTATGAATAAAAACTTAAATCTAGAAGAAGGAAGAATAAAACTCTTTCCCAGCTGACTTCTGTAGTTGATAGTCAAAAATGGTTTATGAAGTTTTTTAGTATATTTATAATGTTTGGTGCTTTAATGATAAGTCAGATAGTAAGGATAGGAGATTTTGTAAATGAAGATGTTATTGCTGGTTTTTTAATATTTTTTATAATAATAGTAATAATATTTTTTATTCAAATGTGGCGGTTCGAGAAGAAGAATAAACTTAAAATTCAATTAGGTGAAAAAGTGAATTTCTGGAGTGATGGTAACAATAATGGTGGTGGTAATTGAACCTCGCATTCGTAATCAAGTTTAACTCGTTAGCCAGGTATATGATTATTAAAAATCAATTTTTTCACCCAAATTACCCCATTCCTTATCATTAGCCAAATAAGATGTGCAATGTGTTTTATCGTTGCCCACCAAAACAATTCTAACTAAATCTTGGAGTGCGACACGTTTGCTTAAAAACTTGTTATAAAACAATCTAATAAGCAGGATTACAGGAGTGTAATCACAATTATGTTATTTATGGGGATGAAAGGCTACCTCTACTATATTACTTAATAAAAACAAAACTTACCCAACTGGATATAGGATATGCCTTATTATCTAGTTTAAGCAGGGAGGCGGTTAGGAATCTTAGATATATTGACCCGTCTGTCAATTGTATATGATGAGCTGATAAGCGAAGTTATGGAATAAAATGTCTACAGCCCAAAAACAGGATATATATTGGTCAAACCTGAATATGTGTAAGGAAGTGAAATTTCATAAAACACTCAGTAATCAAACAGGCACATAGGCATATAGTAACCATCTAAGTACAAAGGAAAGCCAGTAATATGAAACGTTGTAAGCTTTTACAATGGTTAAGAGTCAGGAAAGACCCAGAACGAAACGGTTATAGATATATGATACGCTAGTAAGGAAGATTGAGTAAAAAGCTAATGGTTTACTGTAATGATAAACATATGCCAACTTACTCACGGAGATTCCGATTAAGTTGAACAGAAAATAACAACTTGGGGAGACATGGCAATCAATAGACTGGAAAGCGTGTCAAGCTCATGTTGACCGTTTACAAAATATCAATTGCAATGGAGTATGGGAATTATAGTAAAGTACATGAACTTAGAAGGATTCTATATAAATCCAAAGCGTATAACTTATTATGTACTAGGTGAGTAACCCAAGATAATCAAGGTAACTGCTGGTGTAGACAAAACTATTGTCACTAGCCCAAAGAATGGAATTAGTAGAAGGTTTGGATGACGGGATTGAGAGACATTGGAGTCCTGTTAGACAGAAATTGCCAAACAGTAAAATCAGAACTTTAGGTATACCAACTATTAAAGACCGTATATATCAAGCTAAATTGAAAGGTATTATTGAACCATGCTATGAAAACTATTGCAGAGCCAAATTCTTATGGGTTCAGACCTATGAGAAGTACCAAGGATGCAATAAGACAAATCTTCAATGCAGTAGAACAGAAAAGCATGGATTTTAGAAGGAGACCTAAAAGGATTCTTCGATAATATCAAGACTGACGCAATAACAAATAATCCTTATGAAGGATAAAGAAATTATCAGAACGGTTAATAATTTAGTAAAAAGTGGTGCAATGACGGTAAATAAGGAATTAGTTGAAACGGACATATGCAACGGTTTTGATTTCTTATTTGTATACCTTCCTCATACCATCCCATATTAAATGCCCATATTTTATTTAAAATGTAGAATAAATTATGTTATCATATTGCATTTGAATTGATATACAGATAGATTACAATCAAAATACTTTTATTTACTGAACATATATTAATTTAATGGAGTTATATACCAAATGGCAGTTGAACGTACTTTATCAATTATTAAACCAGATGCTATTGCTAAAAATGTAATTGGTGAAATTTATTCTCGGTTTGAAAATGGTGGTTTACGCATTATTGCAGCTAAAATGTTACATTTAACTCGTGAACAAGCAGAAGAATTTTATGCTATACATAAAGAACGTCCTTTTTTTGGAGAATTAGTTGATTTCATGCTATCTGGCTCAGTAATGGTACAAGTGTTAGAACGAGAAAATGCTGTTGCCGTACACCGTGGCATAATGGGAGCAACTAATCCAAAAGATGCAAAACCAGGTACTATTCGAGCTGATTTTGCAGAAACTGTTGACGAAAATGCAGTACATGGTTCTGATGCTACTGACACAGCCGCAACTGAAATTGCTTTTTTCTTCACCGATTCAGAACTTTGCCCACGTACTAGATAATGATAAACTTGCTCAATTTGGATCGAGAAGGATTAATTACATTTTTTGAAGAACTTGGCGAAAAATCATTTCGTGCTACTCAGATAATGAAATGGGTATATCAGAAAAACGTTCTTGAGTTTGCTGACATGACCAATTTGAGCAAGGACTTACGACAACGTTTACAAACCATTGCCTGTCTTAAACTACCTGAAATTCAAACCATGCAAGTTTCTCAAGATGGGACTCGTAAATGGTTAGTACAGCTTGATAGTGAGAATAGTATTGAAATGGTATTTATTCCTGAAGAAGGACGTAACACTTTGTGTATCTCTTCCCAAGTAGGCTGTGCCTTGGATTGTACTTTTTGTGCAACAGGCAAACAAGGTTTTAATCGTAATTTGACTACTGCGGAAATTATTGGTCAATTATGGTTAGCAGAACAGATTATTATTGCTGATGGTTGTGTAATAGAAAATTTCAAACATGCTATTAGTAACGTGGTGATAATGGGTATGGGCGAACCATTAACCAACTTTGATAATGTAGTCAAAGCAATACAAATTATGTTAGATGATTTTGCCTATGGGTTATCCCGCCGACGTATAACTCTGAGTACAGTTGGAATTATACCTGCCTTAATCAAATTACAAGAGCAATGTCCAGTTAGCCTTGCTATATCCTTACATGCTCCAAATGATGACTTGCGTAATCAATTAATACCAATCAATAAAAAATATCCATTAGCTGATTTAATAAAGGCTTGTCGTGATTATGCTCAGGGTAATCGCCATATTACTTTTGAATATATTATGCTAAAAGATATTAATGATAGTCCTGCTCACGCTAAAGAATTGGCAAAATTATTACGTGGTATTTTGGCCAAGATAAATTTAATCCCATTTAATCCATTTCCAGATATAGCTTACCAATGTTCTACGACTGAGACCATAGATAATTTTCGCGATATTCTTATTCGTGCTGGATTAGTAACTGTAACTCGTAAAATAAGAGGGGATGATATAAATGCTGCCTGTGGACAATTGGCTGGTAAAGTACAAAATTTGAGAGCCAAGATTGATTAATATTTAGTTGAAAGTTAGAATTAATTCAATCTTAGATATTTGTATAAATAGTTATTTGGTATTTTTTTGATTAAAAATTTATCTGATCAAGAATTTAAACTATTGATGGTTCCTTAATTTAGAAGTCAATTGTCTTAAACTTTATGAATTTATAGCTTGGTAATTAGATTCATATTTATTTAAACTATTTGATAATATTTATGAAGCAAATATATAAATTATGTATATTATCTTTACTTATTAATGCTTGTACATCAATTAATTCTGAAGATAATTGCTCTCCTAAAGATAAAAAAAATGCTGAATTAAATGTACAATTAGGCATTGAATACATGCGGCGTGGAAGAAATGATATTGCCTTAGAGCGTTTAAAAAAATCCTTAAATTTCTGTCCATCTTTTGCTAAAGGTCATAACGCCATTGCCGTTTTATATGAAGGAGTTGCTGAAACTAAGAAGGCTGAATTTCACTATCAACAAGCCTTAATATCTGATCCGGAAAATCCAGATATTAATAGTAATTATGGCCAATTTTTATGTCAATTGAATAAATGGGAAAAAGCGGAAAAACATTTTCTTACAGCAGTTAGTGATCCAGTTTATAGAATTCCAGAAGTTCCATATACCAATGCTGGAATATGTGCATTGCATAATCAAGAAATTGATAAGGCTGAACAATACTTGCGGAAAGCTTTACAAAATAATGCTAGATTCCCTAGAGCTTTATATCAAATGTCTACATTGAAATATAAACAAAATCGTTATCCTCAAGCGAATAATTACTTGTTACGCTATTTAAAAATAGCCAAACATACATCTCAGACTTTATGGCTAGGAATTCGCATAGAAAAAGCTTTGAATAACAGAGATAAAGAAGCAAGTTATATATTATTATTGCGTAATAATTTCCCAGATTCAACCGAAATTCAAATGCTAAATCAAAAAAACTATTATTAGAATTACACCATGACAAATACTATCGAAAAAAATGATGATACCAAGCTAGAATCTCAGAAGAAAGAAATTAAAACTACTTCTGAACCTGATGAAACCAAAGAATCTTCAGAACTTAATAAAGAGGATATTAGCCAAAAAGCTAATCAACAAGTTCAAACTAACGACATTCAAACAGATGAATTAGAAATTTTATCATCAGGATCACGTCTACGTAAACTGCGAGAACAAAATAACGTATCAATTAAACATGTAGCAGATCGATTGTTTTTAGATACTAGAGTTATAGAAAAACTTGAAGCTGATGATTACGAACATTTACCACCACTTATTTTTATACGTGGTTATATGCGTAATTACGCTAAATTACTTAATGTTAAACCGGAATCTATCTTAGATACTTTTGATCCAGACGATCAACAACCAAAATTGCGTCCTCCAATGAAACGTAAAGAGCAAGCTAGCCGACATGATCCATTACATATTTTAGGTACAGTTGTGGTTATTGTAATTTTATTGGTTTTGGCAGCAATGTGGCAATATCCTGAGCCACCTCTAATAATACCAGAAACTGGGCCAACTATCCCTATTGAACCTGATCTGACAATTCCAGCTCCTGAGCTAGAAGAATCTGTTAATAATATTGATAACCAAAATAATGAAGAAATAGAAGAAAATATTACTCCTGTTATTGAACTTCCTCCGCCAGTAAATGATAAAACAATAAAAGTTTATTTTAAAGCTAGAGCTTGGATGCGAATTACCGATAAAACCAAAGCCAGTTTATATGAAGGTATTGGTGATAATGGCAAGGAATTATCTCGAGACGGAACCCCTCCTTTTTATTTGAAAGTTGGTAATGTTGATGGAATAGACGTTGAGTATAAAGGCGAAATCAAAGATATAAAAGAATATCCTAAGCGTAAAGGCCAGAGAAATTTGTTTATCGTTGGTAATGAAAACTAATGATTCAACGACGTATTTCTCGACAAATTAAAATCGGTAATGTAGCAGTTGGTGGTAATGCTCCGATTTCAGTACAAAGCATGACCAATACTGATACTAATGATGTTGCAAGTACTGTAAAACAAATTCAAGCTTTACAACGAGCTGGAGCTGATATTATTCGAGTTTCAGTTCCAACTTTGGCAGCAGCGGAAGCATTTGGGCAAATTAAAAAATCGGTTAATATTCCATTAATTACTGATATTCATTTTGACTATAAAATAGCCTTACGAGTTGCTGAATTAGGGGCTGATTGTTTAAGGATAAATCCGGGAAATATTGGGCGGGAAGATCGAGTTCATGCAGTTATAGACTGTGCTAAGGATAAAAACATTCCAATTCGGATAGGAGTCAATGCAGGTTCCTTAGAAAAGGATTTACAGCAAAAATATAAAGAACCAACAGCTGATGCTATGGTTGAATCAGCTTTACGCCATATTGAAATATTAGATAGATTAAATTTTCCAAATTTTAAAATTAGTCTAAAAGCTTCGGAAATATTTATGACTGTTAAGGCTTACCAACTGCTTGCTACCCAAATTGAACAACCTTTACATTTGGGAATTACTGAGGCAGGTAGTTTGCGATCTGGAACCGTTAAATCTGCTATTGGGTTGGGAATGTTGTTGAACGATGGCATTGGTGATACGATTCGAGTTTCATTAGCGGCTGACCCAGTTGAGGAAATTAAGGTTGGGTTTGACATTTTAAATAGTTTGCATATTCGGCAAAAAGGGATAAATTTGATTGCTTGCCCTTCTTGTTCTAGGCAAAATTTTGATGTCATTAAGGTTGTTAATGAATTAGAGCAACGATTAGATGATATTTTACAGCCATTGGATGTTGCAGTGATGGGTTGTGTGGTGAATGGCCCTGGTGAAGCTAAGGAAGCTCATGTTGGTTTGGCTGGTGGTAGCCCAAATTTACTCTATATAGGCGGTAAACCAGACCATAAGATTAATAACGATGATTTGGTAAATGAATTGGAAAGGTCTGTACGGGATTATATTGAGAAGAATTAAATGTTTATAATTAACTATGATTTATATATCTAAGGAATATACATCAAAAGATTTATGGGAAAATTTTAGGGACTTTGGATACCCATTTTCGCCAATGCCATAAAGTTAAGGGCAGCAGGTCTGCCCCTACACAATATATTATTGTAGGGGCGAACCTATGTGTTCGCCCTGCTTAATAATATACTCCCATCTTGTTGTAGGACAGATGAATGGGTTGCCTAGCATCGGGAAATAATATTATTACACATTAAATCTAAAATGCATAATATCCCCTTCTTGAACAATGTAATCTTTACCTTCTAAACGCCATTTACCAGCTTCTTTAGCAGCTTGCTCTCCTTTATATTGCACAAAATCATTATAAGCAATTACTTCAGCCCTAATAAAACCACGCTCAAAATCAGTATGAATAACAGCTGCTGCCTTAGGAGCCGTATCCCCTATCTGCATTGTCCAAGCTCTTACTTCTTTAGGACCAGCAGTAAAGTAGGTTTGCAAACCCAATATACCATAACCAGCATAAATAACTCGATTTAAGCCAGGTTCTGTCAAACCCATATCAGTTAAAAATTCCTGTCTTTCTTCAATATTTAAGCCAATTAACTCAGCTTCAGTAGCAGCACATACTGATACTAATTTAGCATTTTCAGACTTAGCAATTGATTGTACTTGATCAAGATAAGGATTATCAGTAAATCCATCTTCAGCAACGTTAGCAATATACAAGGTTGGTTTAGCGGTTAATAAATGTAATTCTCGTAATTGTTCTACTACATCATCACCTAAAATACGAACTGGTTGGCCAGCATCAAGATGAGCTTGCACTTGTTCAAACAATTGTTTTCTTACTGCCGCTTCCTTTTTACCACTACGAACATCTTTATTTATCCGTTGTAAAGCACGTTCTATTGTATCTAAATCTGCTAATGCTAGTTCAGTATTAATTACTTCAATATCATCTATAGGATTAATTTTATTAGCGACATGAATTACATCATCATCTTCAAAACAACGTACCACATGAGCAATAGCATGAGTTTCACGAATATTGGCTAAAAACTTATTACCTAAACCTTCACCTTTTGAAGCTCCAGCAACTAACCCAGCAATATCAACAAATTCCATAGTAGTGGGAATTGTTTTTTGTGGTTTTATCAAATTAGCCAGTATATCCAGTCGGTTATCTGGCACTGGTACAATACCAACATTAGGGTCGATTGTACAAAATGGATAGTTTTCTGCTGCTATTTCAGCATTAGTAAGTGCATTGAATAAGGTTGATTTACCAACATTGGGTAAACCAACTATTCCACATTTAAATCCCATAATTTTTAATTAAAGTTGTGAATATTATTTATTGTAAATATTTGACTGCCATTTTCTGGTAAGTTAACTTTTGACATTAGACATCTTTCCTAAATAACGAAAACCATATAATCATGTATGGTTGTAGTAAGCACTGAAGCATAAATTATCGTATATTATAACGTAGAGACAAGGCATGCCTTGTCTACTTCATGTAGGATGCAATGAGTTTACGAATTACATCTTTCGAGTCACATTAGATACTCGATTGATGCAATTCATACTTCATTGCATCCTACATTTAGATACACTTATTTAGTAAAGATATTTATTAAAACTAAAGAAATTGTTTTAATATCAATATTACTTCTTTTTTAACAAAACATTAACTTCCCGTAAATCGCTTATCTGTTATTTTAGTAAATCTATTTCTTTGGTTTGTTGTTCGATAATAAATTGAGATTTTTCTAATTCGTGTACACATTGGGATTCAGTTAAAACAATACAGTGATTATTGCTATGACAATTTTCGACAAAGTTAAAAATAGTTTTTTCGTTAGAATCAATTAGTTTTTGTACATCTACTTCTAAAATTTCGGCAACTTTTTTTAACTTTTCTAATTTAATATCCGTTTTCTCACGTTCAATTTTTGTGTAGCTATTTAATGCCCAGCCTAGCTTTTCAGCAATCTCTTCCTGTGTCCATCTCTCGCATTGTCGCATGACTTTTAATTTGTCATTAATCTTCATTAAATACCTCAAAAGATGGTTACATTCTATATATTTTGGTCTGTAATCTTATGTTAATTTGGGACATTATACATGATGTGAAAAGTATTTAAAGTTATTTAAAAAAATAAATTAAATTATGTAAATAAATCAGTTAAATAAGTCAATTAAAAATATTTCTTTGGTATAGCTATTATATTTGGTACATTTATCTTGGAAATAGCGGTAAATCTAATAACGAATCTTCTTGGATCGTAACTGCCTACCATAGTAAAAAAATATATGCTAAAAAAGCAAAAAATGATAAACTAAGAAGATGAAAGAGTTAGCAAACGACATAGAATCTCTAAAAGCAGTGATACAGAAGCTATTAGAGGAGAATACTAAAAGCAGAAGTTGCGAAATCGTTTGGGAATGAACAGTGGAAATAGTGACAAGCCCTCAGCGACGGATAGGAAAACAACCAGGAATCCCTAAAGATGTAAAACATCCTCGTGGTGGAAGGTCACAAAGGAGAAACCCTAGTATTCAAGCCAGATCATGTAGAAATTCATTTGCCAAAAAATTGTAAATGTTGTGGATGGACTTTCACAGGAAAAGATAAACATGAAACGGTTAAAAGTAGGCAAGTATTTGATATTCCTGCCCCAAAATTAGAAGTAACGGAGCATCGGGCAAGTATCCAAAAGCAGTATCCAGTGCAATATGGTGCAGGTGTATAAGCCTTAGTAACTAAATTATCAGTTGACCATAAGATGCCACTTAATCAAATCAGCCAACGATGACATGTATGGTTATGAACTGAACAACGAGAGCCTTAAAATTAGGTTATACATTAGGGTACTGGGCTTAAACTATAATTACTGGTAAAATAGACAAATGAAAGAAATGAACTCAATTTGCCAAAAATGTAAAAGCCCAAAGACAAATAAGTA